>JAKSKF010000049.1 GCA_024401825.1 Bacteroidales bacterium | reverse complement strand
GACGGATAACTCATACCGCAAAAATAGCAATCTGTTTTCAGAATTTTATAAATTTGCACCGAGAAAGAAAAAAGGTGCGATATGAAACAGAAGCTATATTTCCTCCCAGAAAGCGAAATCCCCACGCAATGGTATAACATACAGGCTGATATGAAAATCAAGCCTCAGCCGATGCTTGATCCGGTGACAAGAAAGCCGGTGACGGTCGAAGACCTCAGCCGGATATTCAGCGTGGAGTGTTCGAAACAGGAACTCAACACCACCGACGCCTGGATAGACATTCCGGAGGAAGTCAGGGAATACTACGCATATTACCGCCCTTCCCCGTTGGTCCGGGCCTACGGACTTGAGAAAGCCCTTGACACCCCCGCCCGCATCTACTTCAAGAACGAGAGCGTGAGCCCCATCGGTTCACACAAACTCAACTCGGCGCTGCCCCAGGCATACTACTGCAAACAGGAAGGGGTGACCAACGTAACGACGGAGACCGGAGCGGGACAGTGGGGCGCGGCCCTCTCCTACGCCTCAAGGCTGTTCGGACTGGAATGTGCGGTCTATCAGGTGAAAATCAGTTATCAGCAGAAACCCTACAGACGCAACATAATGCAGGTGTTCGGAGCCCAGGTTACCCCTTCGCCCTCAATGTCCACCCGCGCCGGCAAAGACATACTCACTGCATTCCCCAACCATCAGGGCTCCCTCGGCACAGCCATTTCGGAAGCGGTGGAACTCGCGAGGATGACTCCCGGCTGCAAATACACCCTCGGCTCCACGATGAGCCACGTGTCCCTGCACCAGACAATCATCGGCCTGGAGGCCGAAAAGCAGATGGCCCTCGCGGAGGACTACCCCGACGTTGTCATAGCCTGCTTCGGCGGTGGCTCCAACTTCAGCGGCATAGCCTTCCCCTTTATGAGGCACACCCTGCTGGAAGGGAAGAAAACCAGGTACATAGCGGCAGAGCCATCCGCCTGTCCCAAACTGACGCAGGGAGAATTCACCTACGACTTCGGTGATGAGGCGGGATACACGCCCCTGATACCGATGTTCTCCCTCGGGCACAACTTCAAGCCCGCCAATATCCACGCGGGCGGCCTTCGTTATCACGGAGCCGGAGCAATCGTATCGCAACTTATGAAGGACGGCATAATGGAGGCGGCGGACGTCAAACAACTGGAGACATTCGACGCCGGACTTCTTTTCGCGAAGGCGGAAGGAATCATCCCCGCGCCTGAATCCTGCCACGCAATTGCGGTTGCCATCAGAGAAGCGAACAGGTGCAAGGAAAACGGACAGGCTGAAACAATCCTGTTCAACCTGTCCGGTCACGGTCTCGTTGATATGGCCGCCTATGACCAGTATCTGTCAGGCAACCTCGTCAACTGCGACTGATTCTCATTTCTTAGTTATCTTCGCGGCCAAGCCCCCGCCGGGCGCAAGGTGAACCTTCAGTTTGCGGTCAGCGGAAACTGTCGAGACCACCCTCTTGTAGTCACGTGCCGCCCGGTCGGCATTGATACCGTCCTTGAAGAGTTCTATCTGCCAGTCACCTTCACCGAGGAATGACAAATCCAGAGTGATGTCCCTCTCCTGCCAGTTGTTGACAGTGCCGACGAACCAGTCACCACCACGGCGACGTGCCACGGAAACGGTCTCCCCCACCTTGCCGTCAAGAGCGACGGTCTCGTCCCATACGGTGGGGATACCGGCGATGAAGCCTGTACATTCCGGCTCCCTCTGGTAGTTGGACGGGCTGTCGCAAAGCATATTCAGAGGAGAGAAGAATACGACATACTCCCCAAGCTGGTGACAGCGGGTGCCGGGGCTCATGGCCTCGGAATTGACGGCACGAAGATTGTCCTCGACGGCATTGCGCATAGCGCCCTGGGTGTAATCTGCAGGGCCTGCGAAGAATCGGATGAAGGGGGCGGTCACGTCATAATCCACCTGCTTGGTGGTGGCATTCCACTTCATCTGCTCAAGACCGTGGATACCCTCGTAATTGACGACGTTGGGATACTTGCGGCTCAGTCCGGTAGGCTTGTAGATTCCGTGGAAATCAAGCATAAGGTGGTTCTCCGCAGCGGCCTTCGCGCTCCTTTCGAGGAATTCGGGAATCTGCTGGTCGTCGCTGTCCATAAAGTCAACCTTGAAACCTTTCACACCCATCGCGGCGTAGTGCTTGCAGATACCTTCGATATCTTTCTGGAAGGGATAGAAACCCGCCCAGAGGATGATGCCGACATTCTTCTTCTCCGCGTGGGCAATCAGGGCCTTCAGGTCAAGGGCATCAACCACGGTACGCAGATCCGCCTTCGTGGCATCGGACCAACCTTCATCGAGAATCACGTATTCGATGCCGAACTGAGAGGCGAAATCGACGTATGCCTTGTAGGTCTCGGTATTGACACCTGCCTTGAAATCGACTCCGTAGAGGTTCCAGTCATTCCACCAGTCCCAAGCCACCTTTCCGGGCTTCACCCAACTGAAGTCGGCTCCCGCTTCCGCAGGGGAGGCAAGCAGATAAACAAGGTCGCTCTCCAGAAGTTCTCCGTCAGTGTCGCTTACACCTATGACTCTCCAGGGGAAATTGCAGGCAGGCTCGCACCTGGCGATATAATTTTCAGTCCCTTCGACATACATTGAGATTACCCTGTCACCCGGTTCGGGAACCCTGTCCTTTGGGTAAGGAGCGAAAACACCCTTGTAGGTGAGAGCCTTGTCCCCCTTGTAGAGATGCATTCCGGGATAGTGGAGGAGGTCGGCCTCCGTTATGCAGAGTTTGACTCCATTCGGAACATCCACCAGAATGGGAAGGAATGCAAGGTGGGTGTCGTCGAACGCAGAGATTTTCTCATACTTGTAGATATTCTCGAACGAATTGTGGAACTGGGTTTCAAGAGTCTCGTCATTCTGTGTCACGTAGGGGACATAGCAGTTCCAGTCCCGAGGGAAGGTGAAGTCAGCCTGCTCGCCCTTTACCGTAAAAGGCGCTTTGGAAGAGGAGACGAAACGGTATGCCACACCTTCATCGT
>JAKSKF010000048.1 GCA_024401825.1 Bacteroidales bacterium | reverse complement strand
CTCCCCACGAGTCACTTTCCTTTGAAATCAATGCAGAAAGCAACGGTATCGATGAAGTGGGGCGGATACAGATTTCCACCACTTGCGGGTACTCTCTCGACGGAAAACTGAAGGACATTGACGGAACAACCTCTCTTTTCACGGACATAATCCACGAACTTCCTCTCGGAGGTGTGGAACGGATATGTTGCAGGGATCCCTATAAGGTAGAGGAGAGTTGGGATTATCACGGAGTTGATGACGGATGGTTCGAATTCAGCGTCGAACGCGGACGGAAGTCCGTCAAGGTTTCCGTAATCCCTCACGACGACATCCGGGCTACGGACAGGCTTTTCGTGGTCTTCGAGTCCGGTGGAGCGGTGAAGGAATATGAAGTGAGTATGGATGACGCGGTGGTGGACATCCCTGCGAAATTGGTGAAGGGCAACCGCTTCTCCTTGAACATCAAATGGATAGATAATGATGATGTTCAGGAACTTGACCCTTCCGTCCTCTGGTGGCGGCTTCCCGACAGACCGGGAGAATTCAGATTTTAGAAAATGAAAAAGAACTTGTCGTTCAGACAGCTATCGCTCTACCACTCATAGTAGTAGCAGATGGCGCCTATTACGGCATCCCCGCGTTCAAGATAGATGTCGTCATTCATCCCGCTCCCGGAGTCGATGGCGTTCTGCTCACCATTGCGGACGGTGATTCTTACAGGGTGGTTGAAGCAGAGCGGATTGTCGGGGAACTGCCTGTAGGCGCTGAGCTGCACGGTGCCCTGTTCTCTCCTGAGCCAGGTCTGGCCGCATCTGCTGCCGAGGAACTGGCCGGAATCGAAATAATAGGTGCCGAGGAAGAAGTCCTCAAGACCGCTGCTCAGGTATTCCACATCCTCCGTCAGTGTGTTAAACGCCCTCAGGCAGGCTTCCATCGAACATTCCGTCTCCGAGTTGAGGAAAAGGTTCACGCCCACGACCATCGATTTCCTCTCTGTCTCCATCAGCGTGTACTGGTCACCGGAAAGCACCTTCCGGTTTTCGGTGCGGATACCTTTGAACAGGACACCCTTCGGAAGTTTCTCTCCGTTCCATACAATGTCGGGCCTGGTGTTGGCGCGGACAGTTGTCCAGATCTGATCCCTGACGCCCGGTTCCGGCTGGACCAGTTCGACCGTGCAGGACTTGTAGTACGGAATCCTGAAATCAAGGCTAATGCTGTTATGGGCACCGAATTTCGAGAAAAGAGGCGTCTCAAGGAAGACTTTCTCATACTCCTTCTCATCGACATAGTCCATATTGAGGCAGGCCAGTTCATAAATCTTGCCGCTGACGCAAAGGACCCCGTCGCAATAGACGTTCATAACACACTGGCCCGGATGGTGCCAGTTGTCAAAGTCTCCGCACAGGTAGATGTTTTCTATCCGTCCCTCTCCTTCAGCGCTGAAGATTACAGCCTTGCCGTCCTCACCGAAGGGGGCCATGCATTTGTTTACCTTGGTGAATGTCCTTCCGCAGTCGGTGTTCCCGCTGCAGGAAAGCAGAATGAATGCAGTCAGTACGATAATGGGGTAGTGTCTCATATCACGGTTATATTATTTCAGTTCAATCAGTACCATCTGGTCGGGCTTGAGAGAGAGTTGCACGTTGCGACCCTTGATTTTGAAATCCTTGAATTCGCTGCGTCCGCGGGCTGTGACGGTCCAGGCCTGAACGTTGCCGGACAACTTCACGCCCTCGGGAACGGTCCAGGTCCTGGATTCGCAGCCATTCTCGGAATATGCGACGATGCTGTTCTCAAGCCAGGAGGCGGGGATGAAGATGTCTCCGCCATCTGCCAGAGGATGTCCGTCCTTGGAGACGTTCACATACTCTCCGTCCCAGAAAGTTCTGACACCCTCCTCGAACAAGCCTATGCCACAATCTTCTTTCTCAACCAGGGCTATGCGGTCGAATCGGTTGAGGTACAGCGCAATCAGAGTGGACTTGCAGAATTCTCCCTTGAATCTCTCCAGACCTTCTTCAACTGAGGCCGCTTCGCGGAAAAGCTGCTCTCCGTTCACGCGGTATCCGAAGCATCGGACTGAACCGGAACAGTTGCCGCCGGTTGCCTGGGATGGCTTGTGCGACAGCAGGTGTTCCATATTGCCGTAATGCCAGTACATCGGAATGTATCCGTCGAATGCCGTTCTTGCATAATCACCTTCCCCCACGCCTTCTATCGTGACGTCAATGCCCTTGGAGTCAAGGTATCTGACGATGTTCTGCTGGGTGGAGATATCCCGCTTTTCATCATAACCGTGCCAGGGACTTATGGGGGAGACCAGTTCGATGTCCAGTTCCCCTTCATCATTGATGTAGGGGGTGGGCAGGGTATTGTGGAAGGCATCGATATGGATGGTTCCGGCATCCGCTACCGGAAGCAGGGCGCACAGGCTGTCAAGCCTCTTCCGAGTAAGGCCCTTCTCCCATTCTGCGGTGTAACTGATCTTGTATCCCCAGTCTCCGTGAAGCAGATTGCCGTTCTTGTCCTTCGCAAGGACGTCCGCGTCGCGGTATTCCTTGAAGAGGGGACTGTCGGTGTAGCAGTCGAACATATTCACGTGCAGGCTGACATAGGTATTGTATGCCTTGGCCTCCTGCATCAGCCATCGCAGGCTCTCCAGCGCATTGCTGTCCTGCGGGCGTTTCAATGCCTCGTCGCCTTCAAAGAAAGCGGGATACTTGGAGTCGTGCCCGTTGTACTGCCAGCCTACGAGATAGACGATTTTGGGAAGACCGGGTGACACGGCATCCATACCCTTGATGATTTCCAGCGCCTCCTCGCAGGTGATGAAAACTTCCTGTCTGCCGTTGTCGCACATCTTGTATCTCCCCATATAGTCGGGATCGTAAAGTGCCTGGCTCATAAAGAGTTTCAGGATGTAGGCCTGTGAGTAGTCGTGCCTGGGAGTGACGTGCCATTCAAAGTCGGCCTGCCGGTAATACAGGGTGTCGGATTCCCCCTCAAATGAGTACGGTTCCACATTCCTGCCGCCTGAAGTACACGAAATTAAGGCAATTGCCGTCAGGAATAGGGTA
>JAKSKF010000047.1 GCA_024401825.1 Bacteroidales bacterium | reverse complement strand
GTCCTTTGAACATAGGTCAATACTTGTTGAATTGTATTTTACAAAGATAATAAATTTTGGTATATTTGCTTTTGTATGTCCTTCCGTGAAAATTTGTCATATCGGCTTCTCTGCATTTTAATCTGGCCATTGGCGCATCTGCCCCTTGGCTTCCACAGGCTGTGCGGGGGAGCGCTGGGCAAGGTGGTCCGGAATGTCGTCAAGTACAGGAGGGAAACCGTGAAGAAAAATCTTCAGATGTGCTTTCCCGACAGGGATGAGGAATTCATCGGGGCTGTGGACCGTGAGTATTACCGTCACCTCGGGACTCTGATTTCGGAGGCTGTCTGGTTCGGCTCCGCAACAAACCGCGGGAGACTTGCCCGCTCCGGAATCGTGGAAATCAGGAATGCGGCGCTTCCCAACTCATATTATGACTGCGGGCGCAGTGTGATGGTGCTGGGCTCGCATTGCGGCAACTTCGAGATAATCGGCGGGCTGCAGGTGTATGGGGAGGCGTCGGAGGCTCTCAAATACCCCGAGTCCGGAATATCAGTGGTGTACAAGCGCCTGAGCAGTCCGGTCTGGGAAAGGTTCCTGAGGCGCAACAGGACGGCTCCGATTCTTGACAAGGAACATTATGACGGGATGGTGGAGAGTAGGGACGCGCTCCGGTACGTGCTCCGCCGCAGGGACGACAGGTGTATGTACATATTCATCACGGACCAGTATCCCTACAGTTCGGCGGGCCTGGACGTGGATTTTATGGGCCTGCCTTCCAAAACTATGAGCGGAGGTGTGGCGATTGCCCGCAAACTTCATCTCCCCGTGGTTTATATGGGGATGGGCAGACGCCCCGACGACAGGGGGTATGCCATCGAATTCAAGCCTTTGTGCGATGACGCATCCCTGACGGACGAAAGCGCTCTTATGCAGAAGTATTACAGACTGCTGGAAGAAGACATAAGAAAGCAGCCCTGGAACTACCTCTGGTCACACAGAAGATGGAAAAACCTATAATTCAACACATATTATGACAATCAAAGAACTCAAACCGACAGTCGTCTGGAACAATTTCTATCAGTTGACCAGACAGCCTCGTCCTTCCAAGCACGAGGAGAAAGTACGTGAATTCCTTCTCAAATGGGGAAAGGAGCACAAGATTGACACAAAAGTTGACGATACGGGCAACGTGATTATGCGCGTTCCTGCAACCCCGGGCTTTGAAAACCGCAAGGGAATAATTCTCCAGGGCCATATGGATATGGTTCCCCAGAAAATAGCCTCATCAGGTCACAACTTCCTGACGGACCCCATAGAAACCGTCATTGACGGTGACTGGGTTACGGCGAACGGCACCACCCTTGGCGCGGACAACGGACTGGGAGTGGCTTTGGCTATGTCCGTTGCGGAGTCGAAGGATGTAAAGCACGGTCCCATCGAAGTCCTCGTGACATACGATGAGGAGACCGGAATGACAGGAGCTTCGTCCCTGAAGCCCGGCATTCTCAAGGGGGACATTCTCCTGAACCTTGATTCCGAGGACGACGAGGAACTCTGCATAGGATGTGCGGGAGGACTTGACGCCGAGGCGGTGTTCAAATACAAGACAGTGAGGGCTAAGGGAATGAGCGCCTACCTGCTTTCCGTCAAGGGCCTTCAGGGCGGACATTCCGGAATGGACATCTCCCTTTACAGGGCTAACGCCAACAAGGTTGCGGCCAACGCTCTTGTGGCCGCGGTCGAAAAGAAAGGGGCGGAGATTGTCAAGTTTACGGGTGGAAGCCTCCGCAACGCCATTCCTTTCGAGGCCGAGGTGGAGTTCCTTGTCCCGAAGGGGAAGGAGAAGGGCATCCTTGCATCAATCAGGAAACGTCTCGCCGTATCCAAGGACATATACAAGGAGAGCGACCCCAATATGGAATTCAAAATTGAGAAGGCGGGCCCTGCCGGCAACTTCATCGAGCACGCCGTGGCTCTCAACCTGCTCAAGTCTCTTCTGGCCTGTCCCTCAAATGTCATCCGTATGAGCCAGAGTATGGAGGGCCTTACCGAAACATCCATCAATATGGCCATAGTCCGTACCGGAAGAGGCAGGATTGTCGTTCATTCCCTTTTGAGAAGCGCGATAGACGAGGCCAAGGCCGAACTTGCGGAAAGGGTGCGCTTCATATTCGAAATGGCGGGAGCGAAGGTCAGCTTCAGCGGCGGCTATTCCGGTTGGAAACCCAATCCGGAAAGTCCCCTCATCGCTTTGCTGAACAATATCCACAAGGAGAAATTCGGCAAGGGAATGAACGTCCTGGCAACTCACGGCGGACTGGAATGCGCGATAATGGGAGCGGCATATCCCCATTGGGAGATGATTTCCATAGGACCTACAGTGAAGTATCCCCATTCTCCTGACGAGAGGTGCCACATCCCATCAGTGGAGCGTTCCTGGGAATTCCTCAAGGCGATACTCGAGAATGCTCCCGTGAGGTGACGGGACTGCGGACAAAAAGAAAAGCGACCCTGACGGCCGCTTTTCTTTTTCTGTATATAACGGGATTATTCCGCTTCGACGAGAACCTTGACTGTTGCGAAAACGCCCTTGTAGCATTTAATCCTGGCTTCGTATTCACCGGGCTCCTTGATTTCGGGAAGAGTTATGTTCTTCTTCTCAACCTGGGCGCCCTTCTGAGCAAGCGTCTCGGCTACCTGGGCTGCGGTAACGGCTCCGTAGAGTTTTCCGCTTTCGCCGACCTTCGCAGTAAGTTTCACCTCGATTGCGCTGATAGCCGCGGCTGCAGCCTCTGCGTCAGCGACAATCTTGGCCTCTTTGTGCGCTCTCTGACGGAGAGTCTCCTCGTGCTGCTTGAGCGCAGATGCGGTGGCAACTGTCGCGAAGCCCTGAGGAACAAGATAATTGAGAGCGTAACCGGTCTTTACTTCAACTACATCTCCCGAATCACCGAGATTTGCAACTTCTTTCTTAAGGATGATTTTCATAGCTCTCAATTATTTAAGGAGGTCAGTAACATAAGGAAGCAGGGCAAGCGAGCGGGCGCGTTTAACGGCCTGAGCAACCTTGCGCTGGAATTTGAGGGAGGTTCCGGTGATGCGGCGGGGGAGAATCTTTCCCTGCTCGTTGAGGAACTTCTTGAGGAATTCGGCGTCCTTGTAATCGACGTACTTGATGCCCGCCTTCTTGAAACGGCAGTATTTCTTCTTGCGAACCTCTACGGTAGGAGGGTTCAGATAACGGATTTCATTGTTCTCAGCCATAATTATTCCTCCTCATTAGTCTGTTCGGGTTCAACTTCTTTCTTCTCCTCGGTCACGGGCTCTTCCTTGGGAGCCGCGGCCTTGGCCGCACGTACCTGGCGGCGATGTTCTGCATAAGCGATTGCATCCTTGTCAAGAGCTACAGTAAGGTAGCGCAGGATACGCTCGTCACGGTGATACTGGGTTTCGAGTGTCGCCACGAACTCAGGGTCAGCCTTGAATTCAATCAGGTAATAGAAACCTGACGTCTTGTGCTGGATGGGGTAGGCGAGCTGCTTGAGACCCCAATCCTCTTCTGACACAATCTCACCTCCGTTGTCCTTGATGAGTCTTGTGTACTTGGCAACCGCTTCCTTCATCTGGGAATCAGACAAAACGGGAGTTG
>JAKSKF010000046.1 GCA_024401825.1 Bacteroidales bacterium | reverse complement strand
CCATAGGGAAGAGCTTGGTCATATCGTTGTCGTTGCAGGGATAGTTCCACCACCATCCCGTGGAGCGGCCGAGGAAGTCCCTGACAACGTCAAGGTCTTCGTTGTTGGGAACAGTCCATACTGCGCGCCCGGTGATGTAGATGTTTATCTTCTTGGGGGTTACGCTCAGAGATTTGAAAAATTTGCGCGCGTTTTCGCGGCTCGTCCAGGAGTAGGCGTACAGCTGGGGAACGTAGTGGAGGGGTTTCACCGTGTCGGCGGGAGCGGAACCCGGGGTGTTCCAACGGGAGTCAATACGGTTCTGCAAGTCGGTCAGACGGTCGGCGCAGAGTTTGAGGGAGGGGTCATCGTAGGGAACGCCCACGTCATCCACGAATACTCCGAACTGACGCACACCCAAATCGTACATGCTCTCGAATTTGTCCATTATACGGGAATTGACGTCCCCGTCGGCGGCATCGGTGAATGCGACGCCCGGGTGGATGGCCCAGATGAAATTGACCTTGGTCGCGTGTGATACTTCAGTGATTTCCCTGAGCATATCCTGTGAGAGGAAACCTATGTTCTTCTGCTCTTCCGTGATTTCCGTGGGGTAGGGTTCGGACCAGTAGCGTGAATGGTAGGGGTCCGATTTGGCTCCGTACATATAGGTGTTCATCTTGTACCTTGCCATGAACCGGAACAGATCCTTCGTGACCTCCGCACTGTAGGGTACTCCGTAATAGCCTTCTATGATGCCTCTGTCGCGGATGTCGGCATAGTCATATATCACCACCGAGTTGAGGTCGGCCGTGCCGCAGTCCAATATCTGCTCCAAAGATGCAAGCCCGCAGAAAGCGGCGTTCGTGTCCTCTCCGAGTATCAGCACCTGGGCGATGCCGGACTTGTCCGCAGTCAGGCTGAGGATGTGACGGTCGTATTTTGCGGTGGAGAATACTTTCCTGTCGAGCTTCAGTTTTCCGGCAAGTTTGTCAGCCGCGTCAGAAGAACCCTGGACGCCGATTGTCAGGTTGGAGATTCCGTTCACTGGCTTTGCCGATGCGCTTGCAGCGATGCCGTGGCTTTCCAGCACGTCCTTGGCTCTCTGTATGGTCGCTTCGTCAATTGCCGGACCGGCAACAATGTTGACGGTCTCAGAGAATGATGCAAGTGTTTCGCATACAAACTGTTGCTGAGGAATAGGGTGGATGGTGTAAGTGGTGGCGGCTACGGCGATGAATGGTACGGCCGCAAGAATGATGGAGGATAATATTCGTTTCATATTTACAAATATAATCAAAAGCGACGATTTATTTTCGATAAATGATTATATTTGAATTTACACCGGAACAATAACGGAACTTCATATGAAATTACACCATTTTCTGTTTTCGGCCCCGTTGGCCGCTTTGCTTTTTTCCTGTGCCGCACAGGCCCCCGACGATTCGCTTTCTTATCATTTCGATGCTCCTGCCGCTATCTGGGAAGAGACCTTTCCCCAGGGCAACGGGCGTATCGGCGTGATGACCGACGGCAATACCGCCAGCGAGAAGATAGTGTTGAATGAGATATCGATGTGGTCCGGCAGCCGGGAGTTCAACGACAACACAGAGGCTGTCAACTACCTGCCCGAGATACGTTCCCTTCTCTTCCAGGGCAGGAACGACGAGGCTCAGGAACTGACATACAGGACTTTTACCTGTGCTGGAGTGGGCTCCAACGGCGGCAAGTCGTACGCCAAACCTTACGGAGCTTACCAGCTCTTCGGCAACCTGTACCTGGATTATGCAATGCAGGGCGAGGTTTCCGGCTACAGACGGGAACTGAATCTCCGGGACGCAACGCAGACAGTCACGTACAGTCAGGGAGGCGTAAACTTCAAAAGGGAAATCTTTGCATCCTACACCGATGACGTGATTGTCATAAGGCTCACGGCGGACAAAAAGAAGTCCCTGGGGTTCCGGCTCACTATGGACCGCAAATCCAATATCCCCCTCAACGGACTTCAGGCGCCGGTCTGTTCAATCGAGGGCGGAGACCTGATGTTCAGGGGACGTCTCCAGAGCGGAACGGAGGCCGATCCGGAAGCCGCATTCGAAGGTATGAGATACGAAGGCCGCACCCGCGTGCTGCTTGGCAAGGGCGGATCGGTCAGGGCTGAAAACGGAGTGATTGAGGTCAGTGACGCGGACGAGGCTCTCATCCTCATCGGAATGAAGACTGACTATTTCGGCGACGACTATCAGGCCGTTCTGAAGGAGCAGGTTGAAACAGCGGCCGCCAAGCCGTGGAAACGGCTTTACAGGGACCATTCTACCGCTTTCGGCGAACTGCTCGGCAGGGTGGACGTGGATTTCGGACATAATCCCGAGAGGGAGAATCTCCCCATCGGCGAAAGACTCAAAGCCTTTGATGCCGACCACAATGACCCTTCCCTCATCAGTCTGTACTACCAGTTCGGGCGTTATCTGCTCATAAGTTCCACCCGTCCCGGATGCCTGCCTCCCAATCTTCAGGGGCTCTGGGCCAACAGCATCAAGACCCCCTGGAACGGTGACTATCACCTTAACATCAATATGCAGATGAATCTGTGGCCGGCGGAGACGGGCAACCTCTCCGAGCTGCACCTTCCTTTCATCGAGTGGACGAAGGCCCAGGTGGAAAGCGGACGCAACACGGCAAAGGTTTTCTATAATTCCCGCGGCTGGGTCACCCACATCCTGGGCAACGTCTGGAATTTCACCTATCCCGGGGAGCATCCCAGCTGGGGTGCCACAAACACCTCTGCGGCCTGGCTCTGCCAGCATCTCTACCGTCATTATCAGTACACCCTGGACAAGGAATATCTTGCCGACGTATATCCCGTGATGAGGGAGGCTGCTTTGTTCTTCGTGGATATGCTGGTGGAGGACCCTCGCAGCCATTATCTGGTGACTGCTCCCACGACATCTCCCGAGCTGGCCTACTGGTTCAAGGGAAAGAAGGTCAGCCTGAGTGCGGGCTCCACTATGGACAACCAGATTGTGCGTGAGCTGTTCGCCAACGTTTCGGAGGCGGCGGAGATTCTGGGCGTGGATAAGGAATTCTGCGATACCCTTGCCAGCAAGGGCGGTCGGTTGATGCCTACGACAGTGGGAGAGGACGGCCGCATACTTGAGTGGCCCGAGCCGCGTCAGGAGACGGATGTGCACCACAGGCACGTTTCACATCTCTATGGCCTGTATCCCGGCGACGAGATATCTGTCACAAACACTCCGGAACTTGCCGAGGCCGCAGTCAGGACACTTGAAGTCCGCGGTGACGAGAGTACCGGCTGGTCTATGGGCTGGAAGGTGAACTTCTGGGCGCGTCTCCACGAGGGCGACCACGCATACAAACTTATTTGTGACCTGCTTCATCCGGTTACGGCCACGGGCTTCAACTATGGAGCGGGCGGCGGAACCTATCCCAATCTGTTCTGCGCTCATCCGCCTTTCCAGATTGACGGCAACTTCGGAGGATGCGCAGGCATAGCTGAGATGCTGGTCCAGAGTCACGAAGGCTTCATAGAACTCCTTCCCGCCCTTCCCGGAGCCCTCAAGGACGGCTCGTTCAGCGGACTGTGCGTGCGCGGCGGTGCCGAAGTGTCTGCGAAGTGGGCGGACGGCAAACTGACTTATGTGTGCCTGAAAGCCAGGACCGACGGAGAATTCAACGTGAAGGATGTCACCGACGGCCCGGTATGTCTGAAGGCGGGCGAAAAATGGGAAAAAGAATTGTAAACAATCAATATAATGTGTAAGAAAAGAATAGTTTCAACCTTGGCCATCCTGGCTTTTTCGGTTTCTTTGATGGCATTGCCCCAGCAGTACAGTCTGGCTTCCCCGGACGGGAAAGTGGTTGTGGATGTCAATACCGGAGGGAACATTTCCTATTCCGTCTCCGTGGACGGAGCTCAGGTGCTCTCTCCGTCTGCAATTTCAGTAACGCTCAATGACGGCA
>JAKSKF010000045.1 GCA_024401825.1 Bacteroidales bacterium | reverse complement strand
TCAGCGCCAGAATCATTATTGCAAATATCCTTTTCATAATCTTTATTCCAAATGTTTACCTTCTTGTGGAACCGCTTGCGGCGCTCCTGCCACCTGCACTGCGGTTTGCGCTTGACGTCCTTGAGCTTGAGGAACCCGCCGCAGAGCCGGAGGATGAACCCCGCCTGACAGTAGTGGTCTGGCCGGAAGGATTGGTGGTGCTGATTCTTGTGGAGGCCGAGCCGGAATTGGATACACGGCTGTTCACCGTTGTCCGGGAGGAGCCGCCCGTACCTGAAGCCGCCTCGCTCCTGCTGCCGCTTGATGTCCTGGACGCGGTGCCGGCAGAACTTCTTGAACTGCTTCCCGCGGCGGAAGTCCTGCCTGTACCTGAGGTCGCCGCTCCACGCGCTTCGCCCGTTGAATAAGTCCTTGTGCCGGAGCCGCTTCCCGTACCTCTGGCGGTTGATGTTGTCCGGGATACGGTTGACGCCGCCTGACGCTCGATGATGTCACGCGCGTTGGGAGCCACCTGGACATTGCCCTGCGTCCTCTGGGGGATATCTGCGTTGCGGACCGTGAATGACCTCTCGGGATGCTGGCGTCCGTAGTCGTTGCGCTGCAGTTCGCGGCATACCCTGTCATACTCCGGATAGTGGCATCTTTCCACATACTCGAACCTGTGGCAGAACCTGTGGTTGCTCATATAGGTGCTGACATACGCCTGATAGTGGCCTATCAGAATGGGAACCGGACGTCTGTAATACGGAGGGAAATGTCCCCAATGCCAGGGTGAACGCCAAACGGAGTATGCGGCCCGGACAAGATGCGCGAATATCAGCGGAGTGCTGACATAAACGGGCCTGATGATATAGTTCGGTCCGTAGATGTAGCTTGAGCCCACAATCTCCACGTATGCCCTGTCGGCCGCGTGCATCTCCGCCACCACTGAGGCGACGTCCTGATAGACGTCCTCGTCGAGGCAGGCCTGAATCAGAAATACGTGGGCGTTTCCTTCGACCGTCTCCAGGACCCTGAGATAATCGACGTAACCGTCTGAATTGAGGTCCAGGTCAGACAGCATATATGAAGAGTCGTTGAGAAGTTTCTCAAATTCCTCGACGGTTGAAGACTGCGCGAAAGCCGCGCCCACAGCCTGGAGGTCAAGATAGAGTGATATGTCCCTGTCCGCGGCCACGACCCTCGTGGTGGTGGTTGCGGTTTTGGTCCGCGGATAGGTTACGGTGGTGCTGTAGGTCCCCCTGCCTCCGATGTCGGGAGACACCGTCAGAATGCGCGCGGTGTAGCAGCTCACGCACATTACAGGCACAATGGCCAGAAGTGACAAACATCTTTTCATAATTCAAAAGTTTCAAGTCCGTCCGGCAAGGTGCAATCTCCTTGCCAAAGACAGGGGAAGCGGTATCGTATAGTTATGATATTATTACTTTATTCAGTGTATGGAAATCACGGGAGAGGTTCCGCAGGTCCTTAGGACATGAACCATAAAAACCTCATCCACGGCCACACAGCCGGCCGTATAGTCGTGAGTTCCGAAGCAGTGGAAAAAGATGTTGCAGCCTTTGCCGTAAACGTTTTCCTTGTTGAAGTCCATAGTCATTCCGTAGTTATAGGCGGGGATTATCTTCGACATATCCTCTCCGGTACACTTGTGACCCGTCCCCGTAGTGTCGACAATCTGATTGTAGTACGGGCAATCGTCCTCACAGGCGAAGGTTGACTCCGTCACAGGGATATATTCCAGTGCAGTGCCGGGGTCGGGAAGGATACCGAAAGCCTTGCAGATATTGAATTCCCCGACCGGAGTCTTCATATCTCCTTCTTTCTTCTTGTCAAGCCCGTTTTTGCCCACATACCCGGCCGCCTCTCCGTCCAGCATCCAGTCTCCCAGGGAGTCACGGAGATAATATTCCACCCGGCAGTCGCTTCCTTTCCGGTACTTGACCAGAATGAGCGACGAAACTGTCTTATCCTGCCTGTATTCCTCCATTATGGAGTTCCAGTCCGTTTTGTGACAGACGCAGGAGACAGCAAAAAGGCAGAGCGCAAGCGCGCAAAAGACAACATTTTTCCTCATAATGTACAAAAATACCAATCAATAGCCGTATTTCCAATAGTTCTGACTACCTTTGGAAGAAACAAAACAGAGATTATGGAATATGATTTCGACGAGGTGATTCAGAGGCGCGGGACAGATTCTGTCAAATGGGACAGGCTCCCGGAAGCGCTTCCCCTCTGGGTGGCCGATATGGACTTCAAGGCGGCGCCGAGCATCATCGACGCAATCAGGCGCAAGACAGAGCAGGGGGTCTTCGGTTATTCCCTTGTGCCGGAGTCCTATTTTGACGCGGTCAGATGGTGGCTGTCACACAGGCACGGTCTCGAAATCGAAAGAGAGTGGATTGTCCCGATAGGAGGGCTGGTCCCCGCCGCCACCGCTTCCATTATGGCGGCAGCCTCCCCGGGTGACGAGGTAATTGTCCAGACTCCCGCCTACAACTGTTTCTTCAACAACGTCCGGAATGCCGGATGCAAGCTCAGCGAAAACAAACTGATTTACAAGGACAGGCGCTGGCAAATCGACTTCCCGGACTTCGAACGGAGGGCCCGCACCGCGAAGGTCTTCCTGCTGTGCAACCCTCACAACCCCGTGGGGAGGCTCTGGACGGAGGAAGAATTGGAAAGGATGGGGGACATCTGCCTGAAATACGGCGTGGAAGTCATCTCCGACGAGATTCACATCGACATTGTTCCTCCCGGCTCCGAATGCACTCCCTTCGCCCGGGTCAGACCCGAATTCCTGCAGAACTGCATATTCTTCAATTCTCCGACCAAATGTTTCAACATTGCGGGACTGCACATTTCCAATATGATTTGCGCGGACCCTCAAATGCGCAAGGCACTGGTGGAGGCCAGCGCAAGAATCAACCACACGGACATCAACCAGATGGGACTCGCCGCATTGCAGGGAGCATTCTGCCCTGAAGGGGAGGAATGGCTGGAGCAGGCCAACGCGTATATCCACAGGAATTATCTCCTGCTCAAAGAGCGATTCGAACGTGAACTGCCCGAACTGGACGTCAGCCCGCTGGAAGCCACCTACCTTGTATGGGTGGACTGCAGGAAACTTACGGTTCCCAGCGCTGAGGCGCAGAAAATCCTCATAGAAAAGGAGAAGGTCTGGATTAACGCGGGCGACATCTACGGTCTTCCGGGTTTCTTCCGTATCAACATAGCCTGCCCCCGTCAAATTCTGGAAGAGGGGTTGGACAGGATAATCCGGGGTTTCGGAGCGCTCCTCTGACAAACTCAGCGCGTGTACATTCCGATTGAGAATTCCTTGGGACGGGTCATCGTCTCACGGTAGACCCTGCCTTCCCTGTCAGTAATCCTGATGTCCAGCGTTGAGTCCGAATCATTGGCTTTTACCTTGAAGATATGGTTTGTAGTATAAGCAGGGTAATTCACTGAATCATCGTAGTGGTGCTCATATTCGTAAGCCTCGTAGCAAATCAGGTACAGAGGGTCCTTGGCATCGTCCAACTGAGACACCTTCAGTTTGTTTCCTCCTTCATAGACATCTATTTTCCACGAAGAATCCCAATCCCAGACATTGAGCAGGACTTCATTGGACCTGCTCGGTTCGGAGTATTCCCCCACCGCTTCAAGAAAGGCCTTCTTTCCGTAGGCGCTGGCGTTGGGTGTCCACTTTTCCGGACTCAGGCAGATGCTGTTGCGGTCATAGCTTCTGAACTGGACATCTTTGTCAAAACCGGTACCTTTGTATCTCCAGGAAAATGTTTTTCCGTTGACGTCCATAACTCTGTATCCGCCGGGAGAACCGTCTCCCGCCAAATTGATTCCGCTGTTGGAACCGCTTACCCACCAGCCGCCGCAGACGGAGCCGCTGTTGGATTCATATACACTCACCGGACTGTCCGTCCTGTCCACATTGTATAGGATATGGGTATGGCCCGTCACGAAAGTGCTGCAATAACCTTTCAGGTATTTGATAAGACCGTCATATCCATTGCGCAGAACAGTTTTGCCTTCCTTGTTGTAAAGAGGAGCGTGCATAGTAACAATCAGAGGTGTTGACTTATCGACGTGCTTGAGGTCTTCCACCATCCATAACGCCTGTTCCGCAACGATTTCCCTGCCGTAAGAACCATCGGAAGACGAACCGTAATCAATGTCATCCAGAACTATGTAATGAATGCCGCCTATATTGAAACTGTAGTATGAGGGGCCGAGGATGGAATGGAAAGCGCCGGCGGCAAGAAAATCCGTACTGAAAGAAGAGTCGTTGTCGTGATTGCCCATAGTATGGAAGACAGGGAGCCTGTCACCGAAATCAGCGTTCATTTCTTTCAGGTAGGAATTCAGGTCGTATGAATTTGTAGACCAGAACCTGTCCCAGGACATATCCCCAAGGGTGATGGCATAGGTTCTGACATCTTCTGATTCCAGAGTGGATTTGACATCTTCCACAAACTTGCGGAACTGCATAATGTCTCCGAAAAGTTTTCTGTCAGCAAGATGCATATCTCCGAAGAACAATACCCTGTATTTGCTCTGATTCACTTTCCTGAGTTGGAAATCAAGCCTTTCCGCTTCCTTGACGGGCTTGCTGAAATATTTGAAGAACTGCGGTTGTATTCCGTTCTGAAAACACTCGTATCCCGAGGGGATGGAAATGAACAGATATCCGTTCCTTTTGGTGGACGAGAAGCTGTAGTTTCCCCGGGCATCCGTCAAGCATACGGCGTACCCGTCGGAAACCACGACTCCGGGGACGCCTGTACCGTCACAACTGACTGTTCCGTACGCATTTCCGTCTCCGAAAGGATTGTCTGGCGGAATGACAGGAGCTATGACGCCCTTGTCTTCACAGGAAAAACACAGGAAAAGAAAAAACAATAGCGCCAGTCTTGACTTTTTCATATTGAAAATCACTTTCGGCATTGCACCCGACAATATACAAAAAAGACAGCCGTTTTCATAAAGCTGTCTTTCCCGGTAGGCCCTCGGAGAGTTGAACTCCGGACCTCTACATTATCAGTGTAGCGCTCTAACCAACTGAGCTAAGAG
>JAKSKF010000044.1 GCA_024401825.1 Bacteroidales bacterium | reverse complement strand
CGTCCGAGGCTCGTGTCAAAAAAGAAAGCCCCAGCGTTGCCGGAGCTTTCTTTTTTGAGCGGAAAACGAGACTCGAACTCGCGACCCCGACCTTGGCAAGGTCGTGCTCTACCAACTGAGCTATTTCCGCGATTTGGGATGGCAAAGTTACGAACAATTTTCATATCTGCAAATTTTTCAACCAAAAGATTTTTAACCTCCGTTTTGTTGATAAGTATAATGGGGAATTCGGCTTCGATTGATTAAATTTGTACTTTCAAATTCTATACAGCGATGAAACTTGTCTATACTGGAAAAACCAAGGATGTATATTCCCTGGAGAATGGAAACTATCTTCTGAAATTCAAGGACGCCTGCACAGGAAAGGACGGCGTGTTCGACCCGGGTGAAAACTCCGTGGGCCTCACCATCGAGGGCGTCGGGGACGTGAATCTCCGCATGTCCATCTATTTCTTCGAGAAAATCAATGCCGCCGGCATCCGCACCCACTATGTCAGCGCGAACCTGAAGGACACGACAATGGAAGTCCTGCCCGCCAAGGTGTTCGGCCACGGTCTTGAAGTCATCTGCCGCCACAAGGCAGTCGGCAGTTTCCGCCGCCGCTACGGAGAATACATCGAAGAGGGAGCCGACCTCCCCGCATACGTGGAGACAACCTTCAAGAATGACGAGAAGGGAGACCCCCTCGTGACGAAGGACGGCCTGGTGGTCCTCGGCATAATGACTGAACAGCAGTATGACGACATCAAGGCTATGACTCAGAAAATCACAAAGATAGTGGCCGATGACCTGAAGGCCAAGGGTCTTGTGCTGTATGACATCAAGTTCGAGTTCGGTTACGACCCCGAAGGCAAGGTGATGCTGATTGACGAGATTGCATCAGGAAATATGCGCGTCTATAAGGACGGTAAATACATCGACCCGATGACGCTCTCAAAACTCTTCTTCGCAAAATAGGACAGCCATGAAAGTAGGCATAGTGATGGGGTCCACAAGCGACCTTGAAGTAATGTCCGCCGCCTTCTCGACACTTGAAGAGTTCGGCATACCCTACGAGAAGCGTGTCATAAGCGCCCACAGAGCCCCCGCATTGCTGAGCGAATGGGCTTCCTCCGCCAAAAGCAGAGGCATCGACATAATCATCGCCGGAGCCGGCGGAGCGGCGCATCTTCCCGGGGTGACAGCGGCAATGACAACTCTCCCCGTAATAGGGGTGCCCATCTCCGGAAAGGCGTTCGGAGGTCTTGATTCGCTTCTGTCAATGGTTCAGATGCCGTCCGGAATCCCTGTAGCCACAGTGGCAGTCAACGGAGCGAAAAACGCAGCGCTTCTTGCAGTTTCGATAATAGCCCTGAGCGACAGGGAGATATCGGAAAAACTCGAAAGTTTCAGAAAATCGCAGACTGAGAAAATAGCTCAAACACAGATATAGGAGATGGATCATATCCGTATTTTTGTAGAAAAGTATTCGGAATTTCAGGTGGAGGCCGGAAGCCTTCTCGCCGAACTGAACGAAAACCTTTCTCTGAATCTTCGTTCCCTCAGGTTACTCAATGTATATGACCTCGCAGGGTTTTCAAGGGAATTGCTGGAAAAGTGCAGGTACACGGTCTTCGGAGAAACCGTCACCGACCGTGTGACCGATGAATTCCCCCTTGACGGGAAAAAATATCTTGCAATCGAATTCATTCCGGGCCAGTTCGACCAGAGGGCCAGTTCCGCTGAGGACTGCGTCAGGCTCATTGCCCCGGAGGCCGATGTCCGCATCAGAAGTTCCCGCCTCTATGTATTTGACAACGATATTGCTGACAAGGACCTGGCCGCCATCCGCCACTACCTGGTGAATGCCGTGGAAGCGAGGGAAAAGGACCTGTCAAGACTCGGTTTCAACGACAGGGCGGAAATCCGGCCGGTCGCGGTACTCGACGGCTTCACGGAAATGAGCGGGAGCGAATATCCCGCCTTCTGCAAGAAATGGGGTCTGGCGATGAACGCCGATGACCTTGCCGAAGTGGTGAAATATTTCGCATCCGAACACCGCAATCCCACCGAGACGGAACTGAGAATTCTCGACACGTATTGGAGCGACCACTGCCGTCACACCACCTTCAACTCCGAAATCACGGAACTCAGGATAGACGACAGCTTCATAAAGGAGGACATTGAGGGGACGCTGGATGACTTCAAGAAGATGAGGAAGGAACTTGGAAGAGAAGGCAAAAGCCTGTGCCTTATGGAGATAGCGACAATAGGCGCACGCTGGCTGAAAAAGAAGGGCCTTCTTGAAGACCTTGAGCAGAGCGAAGAGAACAACGCATGCAGCATCTTCATCGACGTGGACGTGGACGGGAAGAAGGAAAAATGGCTCCTCCAGTTCAAGAATGAAACTCACAACCATCCCACCGAGATAGAGCCGTTCGGAGGCGCAAGCACCTGTCTCGGAGGTGCAATCAGAGACCCTCTGTCCGGCAGGTCGTACGTCTATCAGGCAATGCGTGTCACCGGTGCCGGAGACATATACAAGCCCGTTTCCAAGACCATAGCCGGCAAACTTCCCCAGAGAATCATCAGCAGGAAGGCGGCGGCGGGGTATTCCAGTTACGGCAACCAGATAGGTCTTGCCACCACCCACGTAAGGGAAATCTACCACGAAGGCTACACGGCGAAGAGGCTTGAAGTCGGTGCAGTCGTGGGAGCCGTCAGGGCCTCTGACATCAGAAGGGAAAGCCCTGTCCCGGGAGATGTGATTCTTATGCTGGGCGGACGCACCGGAAGGGACGGCATCGGAGGTGCCACCGGTTCCTCCAAGGAGCATACGGAATCCTCTCTCGAAACCTGCGGCAGCGAGGTGCAGAAGGGGAATGCCCCGGAAGAGCGCAAACTGCAGCATCTGTTCAGGCGCAGTGAGGTGACCTCGCTTGTCAAGAAGTCCAACGACTTCGGAGCCGGAGGAGTGAGCGTCGCCATCGGAGAGCTCGCGGACGGCCTTGACATCTATCTCGACCGGGTGCCCGTCAAATACAACGGCTTGAACGCCACGGAACTTGCGGTCAGTGAGTCCCAGGAGAGGATGGCGGTGGTCATCTCCGCAGCCGACAGGGAGAAGTTCGAGAAATTCTGCCGTCAGGAGAACGTTGAAGTCACCTATGTCGCCGATGTCACGGACAGCGGACGCATGAGGCTGTTCCTCAACGGGACGGCGGTGGCCGACATAAGCCGCAAATTCATAGACAGTGCGGGAGCAAGGCACTACTGCAAGGCTTCCGTGGGTGCGGTGGAGAAGAAAAATCCCTTCACGAACAGCCGTGCCGTGGGGAGGAACACAGGAGAGAAGATGGCATCAGTCCTGTCCGGTCCGAACGTCACCTCACAGAAGGGTCTGATAGAAATGTTCGACTCCACCATAGGGCGTTCGACCGTCCTTATGCCGTTCGGAGGTTATCTGCAGGAAACGGAAACACAGGTTTCAGTCCAGAAAATCCCGGTGGACGGATACACCGACACCGCTTCCGTGATGGCATTCGGCTTCAATCCCGGAATTTCATCGTGGAGCCCCTATCACGGAGCCGCCTACGCAGTGGTCGAGGCCTGCAGCAAAGTGGTGGCTGCCGGAGCGGAGTGGTCAGGAATGCGTTTCTCCTATCAGGAGTATTTCGAGAGGATGACTTCCGACCCCCACAGTTGGGGCAAACCCCTTGCCGCCCTGTTGGGCGCACTCAAGATGCAGAAGGAACTCGGACTGCCCTCCATCGGCGGTAAGGATTCGATGAGCGGGACTTTCGAGGACATAAGCGTTCCCCCCACCCTGATAGCGTTCGGCATAACCACCGTCAATGCCGGGAAGGTGATCTCCCCCGAACTGAAGATGGACGGGAACAGACTGTACCTGATAAGGCACACACCTCTGCCAAACTATATGCCCGACGTGGATGCCCTGAAAAAAAACTGGAATTTCATACACGACAGGATAAATGAGGGGACCGTGGTCTCCGCCTGGTCGGTAGGATTCGGAGGGGTGGCGGAAGGTCTGGCGAAAGCCTCCTTCGGCAACAGTTTCGGATTTGACGTGAAACTCTCCGAAAGCGAGCTGTTCGACTGCTCGTACGGGTCAATTCTCGTGGAGAGCGTCCGGGAACTGGATTATGAGAACGCCCTGTACATAGGGAAGGTGACTGACGGGGAGGACGGCCATTGCACTGTGAACGGAGAAAAAATAGACCTTGACGAACTGTACAAGGCCAATACCGTCCCCTTCACCAAAGTATATCCATCAAAGGCAAAGATCTCGCACTGCCCTGTCGCACCTGCCGGCGTTAAAGTTCCCGCAAAGGGGAAAGGCACCGTCCGGCCGTACGGATTTCCGTCCGTCGCACACCCCAGAGTTTACATTCCTGTCTTCCCCGGGTCCAACTGCGACTACGATACCGCGAAAGCCTTCCGCAAGGCAGGCGCGGAGGTCACCACGGGAGTATTCTGCAATCTGTCCGGCGGAGACGTGCTGAAATCCACGGAAGAACTGTGCAGGCAGATTGACTCCTGCCACATTCTCGCCCTATGCGGAGGATTCTCCCTCGGGGACGAGCCTGACGGCAGCGCCAAGTTCATCGCATCGGTCCTGCGGAGCGCCCCGGTTGCAAAGGCGATTGAAGGGCTTCTTGCCAGGGACGGCCTGATACTCGGCATCTGCAACGGATTCCAGGCTCTGGTCAAGAGCGGGCTGCTGCCTTTCGGCAAGGTCGGCAACGTGACCAGGGAATCCCCCACACTCTTCCGCAACGACATCAACAGGCATATCTCCCAGATTGTCACCACGAGAGTGGCAAGCGTCGCATCCCCCTGGCTGTCCGGTCTTGAAATCGGGCAGACCCACTGCGTGGCCGTAAGCCACGGGGAGGGCAAGTTCGTCGTATCCGAAGAGATGGCCCGCAGGCTCTTCGAGAACGGCCAGGTCGCATTCCAATATGCCGACCCTGTGACGGACGAGCCTACAATGGCACCGCCCTACAACCCCAACGGGTCCTATTACGCAATCGAGGGTGTCATCAGTCCCGACGGACATATCCTCGGCAAGATGGGACACAGCGAACGTTTTGAAAACAACCTTTACAGGAACATACTGGGCGACTGCGACCAGAAGTTATTTGAAAACGCTGTCAGATATTTTGTCAAATAATGGAAAAACTGGTTTTTGACGGAAAAGAAAAGCAACTCTTCAAGACAGATGACCCTCAGGTTCTGCTCTTGAAGTACAAGGATGACACCACCGCCTTCGACGGCATCAAACGGGCCGTCTTCGCCGGGAAAGGGGAGTTGAACTGCAAGATTTCCGCCTTGATTTTCAAGGCTCTCGAGCAGAACGGAATCCCCACTCATTACCTGGGTCCTGCCGGAGAGGATTCCCAACTGTGCAGGAAATGCAGGATAATACCGCTTTATGTGATTGTCCGGAACTACATCACCGGAAGCACTGCGGACCTTCTCGGCCTGGAATACGGGTTCAAGCCCAGGAACGTGGTCTATGAACTGCGCTATGACAACATCGGCCTTTCCAAGCCCCTGATAAACGACCATCACGCAGTCGCGCTGAAACTTGTCACATATCAGGAACTCGAGACCAT
>JAKSKF010000043.1 GCA_024401825.1 Bacteroidales bacterium | reverse complement strand
ACCCGAGACCCCCACATTAAAAGTGTGATGCTCTACCAACTGAGCTAACGAGTCTGCTTCCCCGATAGGGATTGCAAAGGTATGCCTTTATCTTAACTTATCCAAATATTTTTGAAAAATTTTAATTCCCTCCGTGGCCGTGGCCTTGATGTGTGTGATTCGTGAATCTGACACCGGAACATCGGCTGGGTCTATGATGAAAACAGGGGCGTCGGGTGATGCGTAGCGGTAGAGCCCTGCGGCAGGATACACGGACAGGGAAGTGCCTACAATAAGGACTATGTCCGACTCGCTCACGACGTCGATGGCCCTCTCCATCTTGGGCACTGCCTCTCCGAAGAAGACTATGTGCGGACGAAGCTGCGCGCCGTTGGGCGCCTTGTCCCCGAGTTTGACCTGGTTGTATCCGACGTCTATTACGCTCTGCTCGCTGTATCCGTCCTCGTCGGTGAAACAGTTCTCCGGCCTGACCTTGGTCGCCTCGCCGTGCAGGTGGATGATTCTTGTGGAACCGGCCCGCTCGTGCAGGTTGTCGACATTCTGGGTGATGACCGTCACGTCATAGTCCTTTTCAAGTTGGGCGATGACAAGGTGCGCCTCGTTGGGTTTGCACTCTTCAAGTTTTCTCCGCTGGTCATTGTAGAAATCGAGAACCAGTCCGGGGTTCAGCATCCATCCCTGGATGGACGCGACTTCCATCGGGTCGAAATTGTCCCAGAGCCCGCCGTTGTCCCTGTAGGTCGCGAGCCCGCTTTCGGCGCTTACCCCCGCGCCGGTGAGAACTGCAATTTTCTTCTTCATTGTTTTTCTGTCTTGGACGGACCGGAGGATTTCTTTGTCCGTGGTAGTTTGGGAATCGCCGGCCTGGCGCGGCGCGGCTCGTTATATCCGGTTTCGGCGTTGAAGGCTGAACCCTGGCCGAACACGTCACGGTAACGTTTTTCAAGATAATTGTCCGCCATAGTCCGAAAATTTTCACAAATATAGTATTTTTGTACGGAGTTGGCGACGCTCATCCGGCCCCGCCCCGATAGAATTCCGTTCATATTATGAGAAGGTTGTTCAGGTTCATATTCGTGAAGATTCCCCTGGCCCTGATTCTGTTCAGTCTGGCCTGGGTGTTCGCGTTGAAATACATCCCCGTGGTGGGGACGCCCCTGATGCTCAGGCGCACCGTGGAGTTCAGCGAGGACAAGAATTTCAAGACCAGATACAAATGGGTTCCCCTGGAGAAGATGAGCCCCTCTATGATGAAGGCGGTGATGGCCAGTGAGGACAATCTTTTCCCGAAGCACAACGGCTTCGCCTTTGATGAGGTCAAGAAGGTTTATGAGGCGCACATCCTGGAAGGGAAGAAACTCCGCGGATGCAGCACCATATCCCAGCAGACGGCCAAGAACGTGTTCACCTCCGGCAAGGCGACCTGGCTCAGAAAGGGAGTGGAGGCGTACTACACTTTCCTTATAGAGAAAATTTGGGGAAAGCGCAGGATTATGGAGGTTTATCTCAATGTGGCCGAAATGGGGGAGGGAATCTACGGAATAGAGGCGGCCGCCCGGCATTACTGGAACAAGAGCGCGGCAAAGCTCACCGTGAAAGAGTGCGCCCTGCTCGCGGCCTGCCTGCCCGACCCGCTGGACCGCAATCCTACCCGGGTGACCCGCTATCTGGACAAGCGGAGCAAGGCTATAATGTCTCTGTCCCGGAAACTTTCCTATCCCGACTGGATTACTGAAATCGGAAAGTGATGTTCGGTCTGGAGAAACTCGGCCTTCTGGGTCTGTTCATCGGATGCTTCCTCGCCGCCACGGTTCTTCCGTTCAGTTCGGACGCCCTGTATATCGCCATCCTGGCGGCTACCGACCGGCCTGTGGCCTGTCTCGTGGCCGGCACTCTGGGGAACTGGCTCGGAAGCGTCCTGACCTACTGGATAGGCTGGATTGGGAAGTGGGAATGGATTCAGAAGTGGTTCAAGGTCAAGGAGGAAACTCTTGTCCGGCAGAAAGCGGGGATTGACCGATACGGCGTCTGGCTGGCCCTTCTGGCCTGGGTCCCGATAATCGGCGACGTCATCGCAATCGCGCTTGGTTTCTATAAGGTGCGCCCCGTCTGGACAATGGTTCTGCTTCTGGTGGGCAAGTTCCTGCGCTTCCTGGTCTGGACCGCCGGGATGCAGCTGATTTGACCCCTCTCCCCAATTTCCTTGCGCATACTTCCGGCTCTTTCCGTCAGCTGAGGAGTCGTGCTGTGACTTCAGTAATTTTATGTATCTTTGTAAGATTTAAATTTTCTATATGAAGCGATTCTTATCAGCAATCGGTGCAGTGCTGGCCGCGCTTGCGTGCGCCACCTCCTGCACCAAGGACTTTCTTCCGGAGCAGGACCCTCTGGAAAATCTGTCGTTGTCCATCCTTCCGGACTATCCGGACGGAAGCGTGTATTCCTGCGACAATGACGGCACGTTCTTTCTGAACATAGCCGTCAAGCCCGGAGAACGCATCAGAAGTTTCACCAATTCAGGAAAGTTCACCTACACCGCCCATTTCAAAAGGGCTATGGACAAGTCCATCGAGGACGGGGAGAACTTTTCCGTTCCGGGCGAAGTCACAGCCTCGTTCCCCGACGAGGGTTATATGACACTTGAATTCAATCTGGGCGAAGGGGCGATGGCCCTGTTCCTGTATGACTATTCGGTGTCTTTCACAATAGACGACCAGGCGTTGAGAACCGTTTCGACGCCCTCTGTGCCCGTGTCACGGGAGGACGAACCGGGATTCGGAGGAGATGAGGTTGTGTTCACCGTGTATAATACGGATGTCCCGGACAATCATTTCACTGTCAAGAACCTCCACTCTGAGGATATCTTGATTGTAGGTGGAAGGGGAGCGAACGGAAAAGTGGCTTTCGACGCAAGGTCTAAAACCGCGAGGTCTCTGTTCGTTTATCTGGAAGACGGGACGAAGGTCAAGCCGGTAAACACTGTTTACCCGGGAAGTAACAGCAGGTTCTTTTTCCTCAATATCTCAAGCGATATGGCCGTTTATCTGGGTTATGAGAGGTATCAGGTCAGCTTCGATTCGAACGGCCACGGCACTGCGCCTGCTCCGCTTTCGGTAGAGGAGGGAATGACCATCCCCGCGCCCGAGGCCCCTGTAGATGCCCAGTACACTTTCTCCGGCTGGTACAGGGAACCCGGCTGCGTGAACAAATGGGACTTCGCGAATGACACGGTTTCCACCGACATTACTCTTTACGCTTCTTGGGAAAACGATGTGGACGCCGGAGCTTCGGTTGACGGTTGGGAGAAAATCGGTCCTGACATCCCGGTAATAATAGGTGACTGACATCAAGAATCTGAAAAAATCGAACACAAATATGAAAACACTCAACATTTCTACCATCGTTTCAATCTCAGCCGTCGCAATGCTCTTCCTTGCGGGCTGTGCCAGGATTGACGAGCCCGGCTCGACCGGGGACAAGGGTCTGACGGACCTCGAACTCTCTGCGGTAAAGACCGATGATATGCTCTCCAGGGCCGTCGTGGACGGAACGGTATTCCCTGTGGACGGAAAGATAGGACTCTCTCTATTTGCAGATGTGAACGCCACCGAGGCATATCGGGAGGAATCTGCCAATGTGGAATACTCTTATGACGGCGCCAAAGGCAAATGGGTGGCGAGCCCCGCAATCAGGGTGGGCAGCAAGCCCGGCTACCTGTTCGGCTACTATCCCTACAGTCAGGGCAACACCGACATCAAGGCCATCCCCGTATCATCTTCACTCGATGGAGATGACGTAATGTACGCCGCCGCCCAGAACGCGATAACCGACGAGACTGCACGCGGAGTGTCCGTCACTATGAAACACGCCCTGGCAAGGGTGTCAATCAAGGTGAAGAACAGCGGTTATGCGGGAGAGGCGAAGCTCGGCAAAATCGTCATCGCCGGCGGAAAGACTTCCCGGAGCGGAATTCTCGACGCAGTGAGCGGAGAAATACGCGACGCCCAAAAAACTGACGTCAGCTTCGAGGTGCCCGAGGCCGTCAGGCAGATTACGCCTGAAGGAACCGTGTATGAATGCCTTGTGGTTCCGTCAGAAGTGGACACCGCGCCACAGGATGTCACTCTCACCCTTACTGTTGACGGACAGGAGAAGACAGTGCCCCTCACCGGGGACAACGCGCTGACAATCGCCTCCGGCGTGAAGTGCGGAATAGTCGCCACTCTCACCAATACCGGCATTGTGGTCGGCAGTGTCTCTGTGGACGGCTGGCAGACGGTCGATGTCGGAGAATACAAAGTGTCTTTGGCTCTCTCAGGTGACGCGGCCGATGCGGGAATCGCCTCCGACGTTTTCATCCAGACTTCTTCAGACGCCACGACAGCAATCGTCAGCGTTCTGTCCGATTCCGGGAAACCTCTGGTTCTCCGCAGGGAAGACGGAACTCCCGTCGCTCCTGAAGAACAGGGAAACAAGAGCACGTTTACCATAAGCGGCATAGACAAGGACATTGCGGTCACTCTGGCGTATGCAAGGACCTTCAAGATAACTGAAGTTTTGAAGACTGACGTTCAGACGGAAGAAACATACCTTGCAAAATACACGGTTGAACCGATAAGCGTTCTTGAGGGAAGGAATTGCAGTTTGACCGCGGGTGAAGTCCCGGGCTTCCGCTGTCAGAAAATGGTTTGCGGCGACTGCACTGCAGAAGGCAACACCATCGCGTTCGAGTGTGTTATGTCGGATGCTGTCGTGGACGCCTTCTACGAATACACCGACTATCCTCTGACCGGCGAGTTCACAGTGTCTTCCGATGGCAGGAAAGTGCGTTTCGCCAAGGGAAATATGTGGTATGAGAAGGGATTCTTCCACAATGAGGCGGCTCAGTATCTGTACTCCAAGTCCAATCCTGCGTGGGCAGCGGACGGGCGTTTGTCCAATTTCTTCTGGGTCGATGACCCCCAGAAGGCCGTACAGTTGCACTATTCCGCTTCAGGAAACAGATTTTTCACCAATGACGCCGACAATCAGACAGAAGCTGACTCCACATTTTCCGTGAACGGTCAGAAAGGAAAGTGGCGTGTTCTTACGGGAGGCCGTGACGGAGAATGGAACTATCTGTTGAGCAACCACACGCACAAGTCCAATGTAACCGTGTGCGGCGAGAGGAATTGTATGGTGATATTGCCTGATGGATGGCAATGGGGAAATGGCCTCGGCAGCAGAATCAACGGGGAATACAGTGATACCACCACACCTACCTGGGCGGCTATGGAAGCTGCCGGCGCAGTCTGTCTCCCCGCTGCCGGAATCCGCAGCGGCGTGGATATTCCCGGCTTTATTCCTTTTGGACAGTTGGTCGACCGTGTCAACCAAGTCGTGGTTCTTATGGGACTCGTAGGACAGTATTGGTCTGCGACTCCTACTGACAACACCCACGCTTCCTGCTTCTCATTCTTTGAGATTTTGGATGAACCGTACACGGCAAGGGACCGCTATTGGGCCTTCTCCGTGCGCCTGGTCCAGAATTGCAGGTAAAAGCGGAGCGCCCCTGCGGGGTGACTCTGTGATATGATTAAAGAGGATGACTGAAAAGTCCTGACGGACTTGAAGTCATCCTCTTCGTTGAAAGTTGGGGCCGTAAGCCGGTTTCTGTTTTGTGCTGCCATTTATCTTCGCAACCTACCCCCTGGCATCGGACGGGCCGTCCTCATCTGCCAGTATATTTGGTTTTGCAGGTTCCGGTGCCGTACCCCGGTCGCATCGCTGCAACCGGTCGTGAGCTCTTGCCTCGCGTTTTCACCCTTGGCTCCGCCGACAAAGTCAGGCATAAGGGGCCGGTAGTTTTCTGTTACGGCGGGCGTGAGGTTGCCCCCACCTGCGCTTTCCGCAGCGGAATGCCCTTTCCTGTCCGGACTTTCCTCTCATTTTGAGCGGCAGCTCGCCCCAGCTTCTATATTTTCCGATGCAAATTTATATATTTTTTGAAGTTTTAATGAAATTAAAGTATTTTTGCATCCCGTAATTTTTATATCTCTATGAAATACGGGTTCGACAACGAAAAATATCTCAAAATCCAATCCGAACAAATCAAGGAACGCATATCCGAATTCGGAGACAAGCTGTACCTTGAGTTCGGCGGCAAACTCTTCGATGACAATCACGCAAGCCGTGTCCTTCCTGGCTTCCAACCGGACAGCAAGCTGAAAATGCTGAGCCAGATGGCCGAAGACCTTGAAATAATCATCGTCATCAGCGCCGTTGACATAGAGAAGAACAAAATCCGCGGAGACCTGGGAATCACCTATGATGTCGATGTCCTCCGCCTCAGGGATGAGTTCACGAACAGGGGCTTCCTTGTGAGTTCGGTCGTCGTAACCCATTACAACGGTCAGTCGAGCGCTGACGTTTACAGGTCCCGTCTGGAGCGCCAGGGCATCACGGTATATTATCACCATACGATAGAGGGCTATCCCCAGAATGTCGCCCTGATAGATTCTGAAGACGGTTTCGGAAAGAACGATTATGTGGTGACGACCAGACCTCTGGTTGTGGTGACGGCTCCCGGCCCGGGCAGCGGCAAGATGGCGGTGTGCCTGAGCCAGCTCTATCAGGAGTATCAGAAGGGCATAAAGGCAGGCTATGCCAAGTTCGAGACTTTCCCTATCTGGAATCTTCCCCTGAAACATCCCGTGCACCTGGCATACGAGGCTGCCACCGCCGACTTGAACGATGTCAATATGATTGACCCGTTCCACCTTGAGGTTTACGGCAAGACCGCCGTGAACTACAACCGGGACATAGAGATTTTCCCCGTGCTCCAGACCCTCTTCGAGGGAATCTACGGCGAGAGCCCGTACAAGAGCCCGACGGATATGGGGGTGAATATGATTGCAAGCTGCATAAGCGATGATTCCGTCTGCTGCGAGGCCGCGAAGAACGAGATAATCCGCCGTTACTACACGGCGCTGGACAAGCTCGCGGAAGGGGAGTGCAACGATGCGGAAGTCAACAAGATATCCATTCTTCTCAAGCAGGCGGGCATCACGACGGACTACAGGAAGACTACCGTGGCGGCAAGGGAGCGCAAGGAGCAGTGCGGGGTGGCTTCATCCGCAATAGAACTGCACGACGGGACAATCATCACGGCGGAGACCAGTCCCCTTCTGGGGCCGAGCGCCGCGCTCATCCTGAATGCAATCAAACATCTGGCCGGTATAGACCACAGGGAGAAGCTCATCCCCCAGAATATGATAGAGCCCATCCAGAAGACAAAGGTCCAGTATCTTCACGGACACAACCCGCGTCTGCACACGGACGAGGTGCTTGTGGCCCTGTCTATGCTAAGCCCCCACGACGACAGGTGCCGCCGCGCGCTTGAGATGCTTCCCCAGCTCGACGGCTGCCAGGTGCACAGCACCGAGATGCTGAGCGAGGTTGACCGCAAGAGCTTCCAG
>JAKSKF010000042.1 GCA_024401825.1 Bacteroidales bacterium | reverse complement strand
ATACACTTGCCAATAAGATGTGCAAGCAGTATCAGATGACTGACACTCTGCTCATTGTAGCCGGGGATTGCGGTTTCGGCTTTGACAAGCCTGCATACTATGAGCAGGTTTACAACAAAGATGCAGGCCGTTTGCGTAAGGCAAACAACTGGATAGTCTTTGTTCGTGGCAATCACGATAATCCGGCATATTTCAATGAGGAAAGGATTGCCTACAAAAGATGGCGTACCGTTCCGGACTATTCCGTCATTTCCGCATGCGGCCACAACATTCTATGCATTGGCGGGGCCATAAGCATTGACAGGGAACGCCGTATGAAGCAGCAGGCAAGATATGCCCTGGCGCAAACTGGCTATTATTGGAGAGACGAAGCCCCTATATTTTCAAAGGATGCCATTGACTCAATAACCATTCCAATTGACACCATCGTTACGCATACAGCCCCATCATTTTGCGAAAAGCGGGGCCACGCCTATCTTTACGAATGGGCATGGATGGACCCGAGGCTTCTTGACGATGTGGCGGCAGAGAGACAGACGATGGACGAGATATATAAGTGCCTGAAGTCATCGAATCTCCCTGTCCAGAATTGGATATACGGCCACTTCCACGAGAGTTGGACGTCATTCATCGACGGCACTCGATTCAAGATGCTGGACATTATGGAATTCTACGAAATCTCCAGAGACTTTATCAATTTATAGGTTCAGCCATTCCACAGTAATCCCCTGTCACTTTGAAGACGCCGCGGACTTCGCCCTTTTCCTGGCGGTCAAGGCCTTGTGAAACGCCGCGGCGTTTGCATTGTGCTCAGCCATATTGCGGGCGAAGCGATGAGTCCCGTCGAACTCCGGGCTGGCGCAGAAGAAGAAATTGCCGTTTCCCCTGTCGGGATTAAGGACGGCTTCGAGGCACGCTCGCGTGGGAATGTAGATAGGTCCGGGCGGGAGTCCGCCGTGTTTGTAGGTGTTGTACGGTGAATCCACCGACAGATGGGATTTCAGAATCCTGTCCAGCGTGTAGTCATAGCAGAAGGCCACGGTAGGGTCGGCCTGAAGAAGGACACCCCTGTCAAGACGGTTGAGGTAGACTCCGGCTATTTTTGGCATCTCCGGCTCGAAGTTCGTCTCCCCTTTCACGATGGATGCCAGGATGGAGACCTCCATCCGGCTCAAGCCGAGTTTCCTGGCCTTGGCATCGTTTTCCTCGGTCCAGAAAGCATCATAGGCCTTTTTCTGTATGTCAAGGATATCCTTCATCGACGCAGTCCAGTAACAACTGTAGGTATCCGGGATGAACAGGGCGAACACGTTTTCAGGGGTGAAGCCATACTGGGCAAGCAGTTCCTCATCCTCAAAGGCGCTCCTGACCGTTTCCCTGGAAATCATAAGTTGCCTTGAAATTCTGGCCGCAATCTCGTCGCGCAGACGCAGGGTCCCGCTCAGCGTGAGACTGACAGGGGTCTGCCAGCCATTGTTCAACATCCTCGCAAGCGCGACCGAGGAAGTTGATTCGTCCACAGTGTAATGTCCCGGTTTAATAAATTCTGCGACTCTCTTGCGTCTGAAAACACACCTCAGGGCCCGGGGATGCCTTGCTACGGAATCAACCTGTTCGAGAGCCTGCGAAGCGGTGGTCGCGGGATAGACATACAAGTCCGTCTGACGGGTGAAGTTGCCCTGACGATTGTCCCTTAAGTATCTGAAAACGAGGCAGAATGCGGTCACGGACACAAGCGCGCAAAGAATTCCTATGGTTCTCCTGACACTCATTTTCTAAGTATGACGGTTTCTCCCGGCGCCGGAATATGGTCTTCGGAGAGATTGTTCATTCTCAATATGGCCGAGAGTTTGATTCCAAAGCGCTGGCTCACTTCACGCAGACTCTCCGGCTCATCGCCGAAAATATATTTTTCAAGCCCCTTGGATGCCTGGTTTTTCTTTGGCGAGATATAAACCACGGTTCCGGGCAGGAGCTCCGTATCCTGACTCAGTTCATTGAATTTCAAAAGTTTATAAAGACTCAGTCCATAATGGGAAGCAATGGAACGGTAACTTTCGCCCTCCAGGGAGAAGATGCAGTCCACACCGTTTTTCCTGTACAGACGGCTGAAGGGCACAGACACGGTTTCATGCTCTCCGGCAGCCGGCTTGGAAGCGGTCTGCCCGCTCACCTTGACTGCCTGCTCGATTTTGAGCGGATTTTCAGGCAGAGCCCTGACGTCCACCCCTTCATCGAATCTGCACAGGTCATATTTTTCTATATATGATATCAGTACCGTGGCGTAATTGGGCGCCGTTGCATAACCGGCGGCCTTGAGTCCGTAGGCCCAGGCCTTGTAGTCCCCCTGCTTTATGGAAAACAGGCTCTTGTACCGGTCATAGTATCTTAGAAAGTCGGAATGGTCCCTGAATGACTGGGCATCATTGTCATAGGCCCTGAAACATTCTCCCGACTCATCGTCATCGTGATATATCCTGCGGCCTTTCCAGTCATTGTGACACTTTATTCCGAAATGGTTGTGTCCCTCCCTTGCCAGTCTGGACTGCCCTGCGCCCGACTCCAGGATACCCTGGGCCAGAGTGATGCTGGCGGGAACGCCCGTACGTTGCATCTCACTGACGGCTATCGGGCTGAAACGTTCAATGTAGCGTTCCTGAGGCGATTTCCCCGTGTCCGAAGGCCGGAGGACAGCCAACACGGAAACCAATAATATCAGTATGCTTTTCACAACCTGCTAATATACGGAATTTCGAAGACATCTCCATCGACGGCCGCATAACTCTGAGCGAAAACAGGCCTGCATTCATCCAGGAACTGCCCTATGTCGCGGCATCGTGAAGAATAATGTCCGAGGATGAGGGTGCCGACCCCCGCCTGCGCAGCGCAGCGAGCCGCATCGACCGAGGTGGAATGATGCCTGCTCAGCGCCCTGTCCGCCATTTCCTGCGTATATGTGGACTCGTGATACAGCACGTCCACGCCCTTCACGTATTCAACCAGTTTCTCGAAAGGTGCAGTGTCCGATGCATAGGCATAAGAAGGAAGATGCGCCTCCCGGGGATGCTTCGCTGAAGGGACGGCGTCAAAACGATAGCCGTAGGTCTCTATCTTGTGCTGAAGGGGAAAAGCGCTGACCTTCACGTATTTGGAAAGATATATCTGTTCAAGCCCACGCGCCTTCACCTCGTGGAACTCGATTTCATAATTCAATTCCTCGCCATACCAGGTCTTGAAGAATCTTATCATATTCGCGAGTGAAGAAGGTCCGAATATCGCAAGTTTCCCTGTCCTGCCGTACATTCCCATTGTGGACAGCAGGCCGAAGAGCCCGAACACGTGGTCACCGTGCAGGTGCGATATGAAGACCGCCTCTATCTTCACGAACGAGAGCCCCGCCGCGCGGATTCCCTGCTGCGTGTTTTCCCCGCAGTCTATCAAGAACAAGCGCCCGTGCACTTGCAGTACCTGGGCGCTTTGGTTCCTACCGACCACCGGCATCGCTGACGCGGTGCCGATTGTCGTCAAAGTGAAATTCATTATTCTCCCTTTTCAAGTTTGTCCTTGAGAGCCGCGAGAGCATCGATGTCACCCAAAGTTGTCTTCTCAACGTTGGAGTTGACCTTCTTGACAGCTTTCTTCGTGCTCTCAGCCTCTGTTGCGGCGGCCTTTTCCTTGACTTCCGCATAGGTTCTCAGATGACTTACGAGGATACGGTGAGTGCTGCGGCGAAGTTCCACCACCTTGAACTGGAGCGTCTCTCCGGCTACGGCCTGCTTGCCGTCTTCCTTGACGAGGTCACGGGTGAACGCGAATCCCTCCGCTCCCTCGAGAGCGATGTTTGCTCCCTTGTCGGTTATTGAAGCTATGGTACCCTCGACTGTGGAACCTACCGTGAACTTGGACTCGATTTCATCCCAGGGGTTGGGAACAAGCTGCTTGTGACCGAGACTGAGTTTATGGTTGGCCTCGTCGAAATCAAGAATCTGAACCTCGATGGTGTCACCGGCGGCGACAACCTCTGAAGGGTGCTTGATTTTGTTCCAGCTGAGGTCGCTGATGTGCACGAGTCCCTCAACACCGTCCTCAAGTTCGGCAAAAACGCCGAAGGTGGTGATGTTGCGGACCGTTGCGGTCTGCTTGCTTCCAACAGGATACTTGTCGCGGATATTCTCCCAAGGATTGCTCGTGAGCTGCTTGAGTCCGAGAGACATCTTGCGGGCCTCGCGGTCTATGGTGAGAATCTGGGCCTCCACCTCGTCGCCAACCTTGAGGAATTCCTGCGCGCTGTGCAGACGGGGGCTCCAGGACATTTCACTCACGTGAACGAGTCCTTCCACGCCGGGTTCAATCTCGATGAACGCGCCGTAGTCGGCAAGGAGAATCACCTTACCCTTGACCTTGTCGCCCACCTTGAGGTTGGCGTCGAGGTTCTCCCAAGGATGAGGGGTGAGCTGCTTGAGTCCGAGGGCGATTTTCTTCTGCTGCTCGTTGAAGTCCAGAACAACAACCTTCACCTTGTCGTCCAGAGCGACGATTTCCTCGGGATGGTTGACACGACCCCAGGAGAGGTCAGTGATGTGGATGAGACCGTCAACTCCGCCGAGGTCAACGAATACACCGTAGTTGGTGATATTCTTGACGACGCCTTCCAGAACCTGTCCCTTCTCCAGCTTGCCGATGAGTTCCGCGCGCTTGAGTTCCTGTTCCGCTTCGAGGAGAGCCTTGTGAGACACTACCACATTGCGGAAATCGGGATTGATTTTCACAATCTTGAAGTCGATATTCTGACCTACGAACTGGTCATAGTCCCGTATGGGCTTGATGTCGATTTGCGAACCGGGAAGGAATGCCTCGATTCCGAACACGTCCACAATCATACCGCCCTTCGTGCGGGTCTTGACGAATCCCTTGACAATCTCGTCGGCGTTGAAAGCCTCGTTGACCCTGTCCCAGGACTTGAGGGCGCGCGCCTTCTTGTGTGACAGCACGAGCTGGCCTTTCCTGTCCTCCGCTGACTCCACGAACACCTCTACCTTGTCTCCGACCTTGAGTTCAGGGTTGTAACGGAACTCGGGAGCCATAATGACGCCCTCGCTCTTGCCACCGATGGTGACCACGACCTCGCGCTTGTTGATGGATGTGACTTCGCCCTCGACTACTTCATTCTCAACGACCTTTGAGAGGGTTTTATCATAAGCCTCGTTGATTTTTTCTTTTTCCTGACCGCCGTAAACGTCTCCGCCTTCAAAAGCCGCCCAGTCGAATTCCTCGGGAGCGATTGACGCGTTGAGCATTGCCGCGGTGTTCTTTGTCTCTGCCATAATTGGTGAGTAACAAAATTAAATGGTTAAACTTAAAACTGAGCCCGACAACCCTCGCGCTACGCGCACACGCTGTACAAAAGCCGACAAATTTAATCAAAATTTATTATATTCGCACCGTTTACAATGCAAATTTTATGGACTGGCTACAGATTCTTCAGATATTCACCCTGGTCACCGGCGTCATCTATATGATAATGCAGATTGTCCAGCACAAGCTGATGTGGTATTTCAACATTATGACGGCCTCCGGAGCGCTCGTCGCGGCAATGACCCTGAGGGTGGACGGAGTGTGGTCTCCGCTCTGGGCGCAGGTCGCCCTGAATTCCTATTTCCTGACCATGTCTTTCGTCGGAATCGTCCAATGGAAGAAGCTCAAGGGCGCCAGGGATGAAAAACTGACTACGGTAAGGCTCGGCAAAGGCATCCTGCTCGCGGGAATAGCCATAGTCCTCATAGGGGCTCCCGTCATCTGGAAGCTGCTGACCTTCACAAGCGACCGCTACCCCCTGATGGATGCCATATCCCTTTCCTTCAGCGCTGTAGCCGCCTGGTGGCTTACCCGCAAGCACGCGGAGGAATGGTACTGCTGGATAATTGCAGACATTCTGGTAGTGATAATGTACGCTATGGCCGCTTCCTGGTGGATGATGCTTCTGTACGTAGCCTACACCGTCTCATCGGTAGCAGGCCTGATTCACTGGAAGAAGAAAGGCGTCGTGATAGATGTCCCGGGCCCCGGTTCCCGGAATGTCAGGGATTGAAAGGCTGGCGTGACAGGATTGAACGTCCCAATGTAAGGGAATCAGCATATTCGAGGTCATCCCCGAATCCGAGTCCTCTGGCCAGGGTGGTGACCCTTACCTTGAAGGGAGCTATCTGACGGTATAGATAGAATGACGTGGTCTCCCCTTCCACATCTCCGGAAAGAGCAAGAATAACCTCGGTTTCTTCGCCGCGGGACTCCGCCTCAGACAGGCGGGAAAGCAGCCCGGGTATGTTAAGGTCGGAAGGGGCTATTCCGTTTATCGGGGAGATTATGCCGCCGAGCACGTGATAGACTCCGTGATACTGGCCGGTATCTTCAATGCTCATAACGTCCCTCACACTCTCCACGACACATATCTGCCTGTGGTCACGCGCATTGTCGGAGCAGATTTCGCAGAGGTCTGAATCGCAAAGCATCATACAGCGCTTGCAGTAGTGGACGTCATCCGCGAGGCGGGAGATGGCTTCGGCTAGGAAACTGACGTTTTCCTGTGGCTGTTTCAACAGGTGAAGCGCAAGACGGAGCGCGCCTCTCCGCCCTATTCCCGGCAGCGCGCTGATAGCCTCCACCGCATTCTGCAATGCGCTTGACGGGTACTTTCTATTTTCCATTCCCATATGCGTCAACTGCGGCGCGCACCTGACCGTATTTGATGAGAAGTTCCCTCGCCAGCGAGTAATCGGCTATGCCGGTCTCCTCCATAATCATCCGGGCGCCCCGGTCAAGCAGCTTTTCGTTGGTGAGCTGCATATCCACCATCCTGTTGCCGCGGACGTGTCCCAGGCGTATCATAACTGCCGTGGAAATCATATTGAGGACCATCTTCTGGGCTGTGCCCGATTTCATTCTGGTGCTCCCGGTCACGAACTCCGGACCGCAAACCACAGTAACAGGGCACTCGCAGGCCGCGGCCACGGGGGAACCGGCGTTGCAGGTGATGCAGCCCGTGAGCATCCCGCGGCCGCGGGCCTCCTCAAGGGCTCCCACCACGTAGGGAGTGGTTCCCGATGCGGCTATTCCTATCACAGTGTCATTCACGGTGGGGTTGTATGGCAGAATATCGTTCCAACCTCCCCCGCGGTCATCCTCAGCGCCTTCGGCGGCTGTACGGATGGCCTTGTCTCCTCCGGCCATCAGCGCTATGAAAAGGCCCTGAACTCCGTATGTCGGAGGAATTTCTGACGCATCCACTATTCCCAGCCTTCCGCTCGTACCCGCTCCCAGATAGAAGATTCGTCCGCCGCGGCCGGCCCTCTCCACAATCCCGTCCACAAGTTTCTCTATGGCCGGAAGCGCCTCAGCCACGGCATCGGGCACCTTGTGGTCCTCCCTGTTGATTCCTTCGAGAATCTGAATCGTGCTCATCTTCTCAAGGCCGGTGTACAATGAGGCCTGCTCAGTCGTTTTCATTTTTCCGTGTGGTATTTGACAAGTCCCTCTATGGGGCTGGGCACCACCGTCCCCAGGCGTATGCCGTATTCGGCGGCCACTCCGGCGAAGCGCTCCCTGTTGGCGAATCCGAAGCCGCCCACCACCCCTACGGGGTAATTCTTTATGTCATACCGGCAGAGACAGCGTTCTATGAAGTTTCGGAAGTTCCTGTCGGCAATCTCCCTGACGTATCCGCAGCTGTCATACCTTGCCATTATCCAGGGCGCGAACTCCCCAAGATACCTTGAGGGCGCCTCACCCTTGTAAACGTTCTGGACCACGGTGGGATAATCCACCTTGAATTCGTTGGCGAAATCGGTGCTGACGGGCTCCGGCACGAGTCCCTTCAGGAAATCCGCCACGAACATCTTTCCCAGGCAGGCTCCCCCGCCCTCGTCGCCCAGGATGAATCCTGCGCTCCGCACGTTGCTGACTATCTTCTCACCGTCATAGAAACAACTGTTCGAGCCGGTCCCCATAATGGCCGCTATTCCGCTCCCGTGTCCGCAGACCGAGCGCGCCGCATCCAGCAGGTCCGAGGCATACTCCGTCTCCGCCTGCGGGAAATGCAACTTGAGCGCGGCGTCCAGGCCCCTTGCCGCAGGAGGTATCGTTCCTCCCTCGGGTATGATGAGTCCGGCGGCGTAAAAATGTATTTCACTCACTCTCTCCCCTTTCGGATTGAGTTGGGGGACGGACTCGTCGACAATGGCCCTGACGACCTCCGCAGGCATTGTCGCGACATTTATACCCGCGGTCCTGACAGAGATTACGGAACCGTCGGAAGCGACCGAGCGCCAGTCAGTCTTGGTAGCGCCGCTTTCTGCAATTATAATCATATGGTAACAATAACGGTTATTGTTGTCATCCGGTGTACAAATATAAACAAATTTATCTATCTTTGCTCGCCGGTTTCTCCGTAATGCCGGCTACCCCGTAAGTTCAACCCCCTTCCGACCAAGCGCCGGGAAAAGCAAGGAAGGCAAATGATGAAAGTTTTCTACAGACTCGGGAATGAAGTGGTCTTCACCCAGTCTCAAACGGAGTTTGCTACTATCAGCAAAGAAAATGTCCTCTGGATAGATCTCCT
>JAKSKF010000041.1 GCA_024401825.1 Bacteroidales bacterium | reverse complement strand
GCGTCGGATTCATAATCCGGAGGTCGTGGGATCATGCCCCACTCCCGCTACGAAAGTCGGAGGCTGTTCAAAAACAAATTTTTGGACAGCCCGTTTCTTTTCCGCTTTTTGTGTATTTTTGCATACAATAAAAGGATTATGGGCATTTTCAATATGTTCGGCGAGCAGGAGCACAGAGTGTTCAATTACAAGCCGATTTATTACGACAAGGAGAAGGACGAACTCAAGAGGAAGTTCGGAAAGGTTGACGGCACCCTGGAAAAGGAGAAGGAGGAAGGAACCTATGTTCCCGGCTCCTACATCAAGGGGTCTATGCGCGACGGAAGGTACAAAAGCGCGAAGAGCGCATCCAACAGGGCGCAGAACATCATAGGAATCGTGGGACTGCTCCTCGTGGTGGCAATCCTGTACTACATCGCCAAATTCTATTCTCTTCTGTAGTGGGAAAGCTCAAAGTCTTACCGGCCGGCCTGGCGAATCTGATAGCCGCCGGGGAGGTGGTCCAGAGGCCTGCCTCCGTTGTCAAGGAACTGATGGAGAACGCAGTGGATGCCGGCGCTGACAACATCAGCGTCATAGTGACCGATGCGGGCAGAACCCTGATTCAGGTCATAGACAACGGTTGCGGGATGAACAGGACCGATGCGGTGCTGTGCTTCGACAGGCACGCGACCTCCAAGATATCGGAGGCGGAAGACCTGAACAGGATAGTCACCCTCGGATTCAGAGGTGAAGCCCTGCCTTCCATCAGCGCGGTCGGAGAAATCACCCTGAAAACAAGGAAGGCGGACAGCGAGACCGGGACTCAGGTCAAGACGGGCGGGATGAACGGTTTCAGCGTATCCGAATGCGCCTGCCCCGCGGGCTCCAACTTCGAGGTCAGGAACCTTTTCTACAACACGCCCGCGCGACGCAAGTTCCTGAAGACGGACAATGTCGAGCTGAAGCACATAGTGGAGGAATTCACCCGCATCGCCCTGTCTCGGCCTGAAACCGCATTCAGCCTCCGCAGCAACGGGAAGGACCTCTTCGTGCTCAGGAAGGCCAAGTCCCGCAAATTCAGGATTCTGGACCTGATGGGCTCTTCAGTGGCTTCCGACATAGTGGATTTGGAAATAAAGACGTCCACGGTCAACGTCAGCGGCTATGTGGGACGGCCCGACACCGCAAGGAAGACAGGCGGCAACCAGTATCTGTTCGTAAACGGGCGGTACTTCCGCAGCGCCTATCTCCACAAGGCGGTTATGAAAGCCTACGAAGAACTGATTCCGGACGGATACAGCCCGCAGTACTTCATATTCCTGGAAGTCGACCCTCTCAGCATAGACGTAAACATCCATCCAACAAAGGCGGAAGTCAAGTTTGAAGACGAGCAGATAGTGTTCCAGACACTCTATGCCTCCATCCGGGAGGTTCTCGGCAGGAATTCCTTCGGAGGGAGCCTGGATTTCGAGGCGGACGGGGCGGTTTCCCTGCCGCAGCTGGGAAAGAGTTTCGAGGCATACCGGGGAGCGATGCAGGCGCCTTCGGCGGTGCACGATGAAAGTTTCAACCCGTTTCATTCCCACGACGTTCCCCCCGAAAGCGGCGGCGAGCCTTCCCCGAACTTCAATTTCGCATCCTCCGTCGACCGCAGGGACGACTATGGCAAACTGTTCGAGCAGAAGATGATGCCGTCGTCCAGGATGATGGTGATGAACGGAAAGTACATCCTGACCGCAGTCCCTTCCGGGCTTATGGTGGTGAACATCCGCAGGGCGACAGAAAGGATATGTTATGAACGGGCGCTCAAGGCCCTGTCCAAAGGGGCTCACGTCACCCAGACGGCAATGTTCCCCGTCAGCGTACAGGTAGGAGTACAGAACAGGCTGCTGCTGGACGACAATGCCGGGACACTTGCGAGACTGGGCTTCGAACTTGAGAATTCCGGCGAGGACACCGTGATTGTCAACGGCGTCCCGGAGGGATATTCCTGCGAAAGTGGCAAAATTGTCAATCTTGTCAGTGACATTTGTTCCATTCTGTCAGACGGCACCAGCGCAATCGACGAGGTCCTTCAATCCTCTATGGCACACAAATTCGCCATCCTGGGCGCTTCAAACGCAGAAACAGTACGCAATTCCGAGCAAGCGCAGTCAATTCTTGACACACTTTTTGCTTGTGAAAATCCTGAAACGACTTCCGACGGGAGACGCATAGCCGCAATCATCCCCGAAGAAGATTTTGAAAAGAGATTCTGATGGCATTCCTGACATACGCACCCAAAGTAACCAAAAACCTCATACTCATCAACGTCATCATCTACATTGCGACGCTGATTAACGAAAGGTTCATCATAGGCAGTTTCGCGCTGTTCTATCCCGCATCCCCGTTCTTCCACATCTGGCAACCCGTCACGCATATGTTCGTTCACGGGGGATTCTTCCACATATTCTTCAATATGTACGCGCTGCTGATGTTCGGAAGCGCGGTGGAGCAGATAATAGGGCAGAAGAAATTCCTCACGCTCTATATGGTGTGCGGGCTGGGCGCGGCAGGGCTTCACCTTGCCGTCCAGGCCATTTCCGGAGGCTCGTCCATTCCCTGCGTCGGCGCGTCCGGAGCAATCTACGGAGTAATCCTGACCTACGCCATACTTTTCCCCGACTCCAGGATGACGCTGCTCTTTCCTCCGGTCACACTGACCGCCAGGAAGATGGTGATAGTGTTTCTTGTCATCGAAGTGCTCACCGGGGTCTTCGGCTCAGGCTACGTTCTCAACATCTCAGACGGAATCGCGCATTTCGCTCATATCGGCGGGATGCTGTTCGGCTTCCTTCTCGTAAAATACTGGAAATTCAGAGGAACTTTATTCGACAGAGGCTGATGGACTGCACGGAAATTGTCAAGAGGGCGCTCGAAGTCCTGAAGGAAGGCGGAGTCATACTGTACCCCACGGACACAGTCTGGGGCATAGGCTGCGACGCGACGAACGAAGAGGCCGTCCGCAAGGTTTTTGAAATCAAGAAAAGGGCTGACAGCAAGTCTCTTGTCCTGCTGGCGAGCGACCTCGATATGGTGGCGCGATTCGTAAGGGAAATCCCGTCCATCGCCATCGACCTGGTGGAGGTCAATGACCGCCCGATGACCATCATTTACCCTCAGGGACAGATGCTGGCGCCGTCCACAATGGCTCAGGACGGCTCCGTGGGAATACGAATCCCTATGAGTGACTTCTGCCGGGAACTGGTCAGGAAACTGCGCAAGCCTCTGGTCAGCACCTCTGCCAACATATCCGGGGAACCGACCCCGGAAAATTTCGCCGGGATTCCGGACAAGATAAAGTCCGCCGTGGATTACATCGTTCCCGGGGAACTGGAATCGGAGTCCACCGGGCGGCCGTCCCAGATTCTCAAAGTCGGGCTCAAGGGCGAAATTGAAATCATCAGGGCATAAAAAAAGGCCGACCCTTATAGTCGACCTCTGACTTTCCTGTCTGAGAATTATTCAGCAACTACTGAATCAGTCTGAGCGGTGGTGTCAACCTCAACGGTTTCCTCAACTACCTGCTCAACAACTTCCTCTTCTACGGGAGCTTCTTCTGCCTTCTTGTTTCCGCAAGCAGCTACAGCCACGAGCATTGCAACAACTGCCAGAACTGCAAATACCTTCTTCATAAGTACTACAAAAATTAAGTTTAACTAGTTAAAACCTTGCAGCGCATAAAACTGCGGACGCAAAAGTAGTTTATATTTTCTGAAAAACAAAAATTATTTTCAAAATATTTATTTTTTTGCAAACTTCTCCAATTCAAACACTTCCATATCTTTCAACCGGCCCGACTCTATCCTGAACCTCAATGCGGTCCTAATCAGGTGCCATCCCTGAAATCCGGCGGCTCCCGGGTTGACGTACATCATATCGTAGCGGCTGTCCGCGACAACCTTGAGAATATGCGAATGCCCGCAGACAAACAGCTGGGGACGCAGACTTTCTATCAGCGCCCTGGCGCGCGGGTCATAATGTCCCGGAGAACCCCCTATGTGAGTCATCAGGACGCTCATCCCTTCGCATTCAAAGAACTGATATGCGGGATAATCCAGCCTTACCGGGTTCCCGTCACAGTTGCCGTAAACCCCTACAACCGGTTTCACGGACGTTATCAGGGACGGGAAATCCGCATCCCCTCCCCAGTCGCCTGCGTGCCATATTTGGTCCACAGGCTCCAGGAAATCCCTGAATTCGGAGTCAAATACCCCGTGGGTGTCGCTGAGAAGACCTATATACATCTTACAGTCTTATGAATATCTTGCACCGGTACAGAATGGTCAGCAGTCCCATTATCACGAGCGCGAAGATGCAAGCGTGGAGGAATGACTGGAATTCGTTGGAGCTGAAGTATTGGGAAATTCCCCAGGAGCCGAACTGGTAGCTCTTTGCTATGACGCCGCTCAGGACGAATGCCATCATTGCGTTCATACCCATCACCTTGAAGGGCAGGAACGGTTTGGTTATGCCTTTCAGGTCTATGCAGTATATGAGGAACGCGAGGGCGACCATAGCCCATCCTCCTGCATACAGGACGAAAGACACGCTCCACAGAGGTTTGCTGATGGGGATGACCAGACTGACCAGAAGGCCTGCGCCGAGGCAGAGGATGCCGTAAACGAAAATCCTGCTGCACATTGCATACCCGTCACCACCCTCCTTTCCGGTCTTGCGGATAAGAGTTCCTATGAGAAAGCCCAGCAGGCAGGTGCAGGCGGTCGTGAGAGTTCCCAGAGGCCCTTCGGGGTCGAACGCCGCGACGGTTCCGTCGTCAAAGGAATAGCCGTGATACACGTGGCTCTCGCCCAGGAGGGCGACGTCTATCTTGCGGGATATGGTACCTTCCAGGGTAAAGGGTCCGGGTTCGGTACCGAAGATTACCAGGATTGAGGTGTAAACCACGGCGAGCGCGGCTATGGCGATGCATATTTTTCCGGGAGTCTTGAGCCGGATGGAAAGAAGGCCGGCAAGAAGATATGCGCAGGCTATTCTCTGGAGCACTCCGAAAATCCTCCTCCCCTGCATCCACTCGCACCACCTGTCACAGTCAAAGACAAGATGACCGTCCTGGGTCGGGAAGAAGGGGTAGCAGTTGAGAGCGAAGCCTACGGCGAATATGGCGACCGAGCGCCTGATGACCTTCCAGGCCGCCTTTCCGGGATGGCCTTCGTACCTGCTCAGGGAAAAAGCCATCGCGCAGCCCATACAGAAAACGAAGAAAGGATAAATGAGGTCCACAGGACGGCATCCCACCCAGTCGGTGTGTCTCAAAGGTTCGTACACATATTCCCAGGTTCCCGGGTTGTTGCACATACACATAAAGGTTACTGTGAGTCCCCTCAACACATCCAGGGACAGGTAACGTTTGGGTTTGGCTGATTCAAGTGTCATAAACAATATTTTGAATATACCGTCTCTACGGCTGTGAGGGCCGCGGTCTCCGTACGGAGTCTGGAAGGGCCGAGATGGACGGGGATGAATCCGGCGGCCAGGGCGTCGGATGCCTCCTGCGGGGAAAAATCCCCTTCAGGGCCTATTAGAACCACTATTTCAGAGGCATCGGATTCCTCCAACGCCTGTCTGATTGAGATTCTCCGTTCCGTGCCCTCAAAACAATACGCTATGAGTTTCAGCGCGGAGGACGGGACTGCCGATATGAATTCCCTTATGCCCAGGGCTTCCGAAATTTCAGGCACTGCGGCCTTGAGACTCTGCTTGGCGGCGCTGACAAGGATTTTCCGGATTCTTTCCGTCTTGAAAACCCTGCGTTCCGACCTTTCCGTCAACACAGGGACGATTCTGTCCACACCGACTTCCGTGGCTTTCTCCGCAAACCATTCGTAGCGCTCGTTGTTCTTGGTGGGGCTCACGGCCATAGTAAGCCTGTACGGACGGGACCCCCAACCGGGCGTTTCACAAACCACGACAGCCGTCGCTCCGGCAGGATTGGCGTCCTCAAGACGGCATTCCATAAGCGTTCCGCAACCGTCAATCACGTTGACGACATCACCCTCCCTGTGACGTAGCACACGGACCATATGAACGGATTCATCCTTGTCGAACAGAACCTGCGAGCCCCGGATGTCTTTGGAGTAGAACAGTTCCATCACTTGAAGAGTTTTCTGACAAGTTCAGGGATGTCTCCCACCTTGACGAGCTGGATGCCCTGAGGCGTCTGCCCCACGGAACTGAATGCCGAAACGAAAATTTTGCTGAAACCGAGCCTCGACGCCTCGAGAATCCGGCGGTCGGTCTGTCCCACGGGGCGGATTTCCCCGCTGAGGCCGACCTCTCCCGCAAAACAGAAGTCGGAAGGGATGGCGAAGTCGAAATTGGAGGAGAGTACGGCTACGGTCACGGCGAGGTCGCAGGCGGGGTCGTTCACCTTGAGGCCTCCGGCCATATTGAGGAAGACGTCCTTTGCTCCCAGATGGAAGCCGGCGCGCTTTTCAAGGACGGCAAGGAGCATATTGAGACGGCGGGAGTCGAAGCCGGTGGCGGAACGCTGAGCGGTGCCGTACACGGCGGAGCTCACGAGCGCCTGGACCTCGAAGAGGAACGGGCGCGTGCCGTCGAGCATCGCGCAGACGGCCGTTCCGCTGAGATTCTGCCCGTGCTGGGGAATGAGCATCTCCGACGGGTTGCTCACCGCGCGCAGGCCGTTGCCGGTCATTTCGAACACGGCAAGTTCGGAAGTGCTTCCAAAGCGGTTCTTTATGCTTCGCAGAATCCTGTATGAACCCCTGTTCTCCCCTTCGAACTGGAGCACTACGTCAACTATGTGCTCGAGTATCTTGGGCCCTGCGATGTATCCGTCTTTCGTTATGTGCCCTATCAGAATCACGGGAACCGAACTTTCCTTCGCAAAGCGCAGGAGCCGGGACGCCGTCTCCTTAATCTGGGACACCGAACCGGCGGTGGATTCCACTCCCTCGCAGGACATCGTCTGCACGGAATCCACAATCATAAGGTCCGGGAGCATCCTGTTTGCCTCGTCTATAACTTTGTCTATGGAAGTTTCGCAGAAGATATAGCATCCGGACAGGTCTCCCCCGAGCCTCCCTGCACGCATCTTGACCTGCCGCGCGCTCTCTTCCCCGCTGACATACAGGGTCTTGAGGCCCGCGCAGTTCAGAGGTATCTGAAGAGACAGGGTGGACTTCCCGATACCGGGTTCTCCCCCCACAAGGACAAGACTTCCGCGGACGAGCCCGCCTCCCAGGATTCTGTCAACCTCGGGATTTCCCAAAGTTATCCTGTCCTCGGAACTGCAATCTATCTCATTCAGCGCCTCAGGCTTGCCCCCGCCCGAAGCCGACGGGGACGACGGCTTCCTGCCGGATACGGGAGATTCCACCATAGTGTTCCATTCTCCGCAGGCAGGACAGCGCCCCATCCATTTGGGACTCTCATTACCGCAGGAACTGCAGTACCAGACTGTTTTATTCTTCGCAGGCATCGCAATCGTACAAAGATATGCTTTTTTTGATTTATATTTGTCATCCAAATCGCATTAGTGGAATGAACGCCTTTGTCAAAAACTACGGATTTTCCTTGCTGCTTCTGGCCGGAGTCGCCATCGGTATCGCCTGCGGTATGATTTTCGGACCTGCCGTCAGTGTCGTGGCCCCCGTCGGAGAATTTTTCCTCAACCTCCTGTTCACGATGGTGGTGCCTATGGTATTCTTCAGCGTCGCATCCTCCATCTGCAAGATGAGTTCGGAAGGAACGGCCGGGAAAACCATCTTCCGTGTTTTCATAGTGTTCCTGGCAATGGCCCTTGTGGCGGGCGTGGTCACCTACCTTTTTGTGAGGCTCTTCAACCCGGCAAGCGAATTCAAGGCGGATTCCGCCATTGCCGGCCTTACTGCGGGGACTTCGATAGGAAACGGCTCTTTCGCGCAGAACCTGGTTTACAGTTTCACCGTGTCGGATTTTTCCGATATGTTCTCAAAGTCCAGGCTTCTTCCCCTGATAGTGTTTGCGGTGCTTGTGGGATTCGCCACATCCGCCACCAAGTCCGTGAAAATGGCTGAGTTCCTCGAGCAGGGAACCGACGTCACGATGAAGATGATGTCCTATGTGATGTTCCTGGCTCCGCTGGGTCTCGGATGCTACAGCGCCGATATGGTTGCGTCGCTGGGCAGCCGGCTGATTACCGGGTTCGCCAGGTCATTCGTGCTGTTCTACGTCATTGCGGCCGTCATTTTCTTTGTCCTCCATTCCGTTTACATACTGGTTCTCGAGGGGCCTCACGCCCTGAAGACTTACTGGAAGCACATTCTTCCCCCCTCAATCACTGCTTTCGCCACGACTTCCAGCGCGGCGGCCATTCCCGGTAACATCGAGGCCGCAGTCAAGATGGGAGTCAAGCGCCAGATTGCGGAATCCGCCATTCCGCTCGGCACCGCCATCCACAAAGACGGCAGTATGGCATCCGGCGTGCTCAAGATAGCGTTCCTGGCCGCCATTGCCGGACAGAGCATCACAGGGGTCCCCGCCGCTTTTGAAGTGCTGGGAATAGCGTTGCTGTCAGGAGTGGTTATGGGGGCTGTTCCCGGAGGGGCGGGCACCGGTGAAATCCTTATCTGCACAATGTTGGGGCTGGACCCCAGGCTTTCCGGCCTCGTGATAGTGATAGGGACTCTGGTGGATATGCCCGCGACCATCGTGAACTCTTCTTCCAACGTGGTCAGCGCCATAATCGTCAACCACCTCGACGGAGGCCGGCTCGACTGACCTTCACTGAAAAAATATTCCCCGGCAGGAGAATCGCGATTATTTACCTCGATTGAGCACTTGAGTCATACAGTGGGCGGCACC
>JAKSKF010000040.1 GCA_024401825.1 Bacteroidales bacterium | reverse complement strand
TCTGTTTGTTGAGATAGAAGGATTCGAACCCTCACTGACAGAGCCAGAATCTGTAGTGCTACCATTACACCATATCTCAATGACTTTCCGAGGGCTTTACCCTTGGGGACTGCAAATGTAGTGTAAATAATTCTATTTGCAAAAATTATCTGCAAATTAAGGCGACAGCCCAACAGCCGCAACCTTCGCCGCGTCCGACGAAGCCGAGCCCCTCGGTGGTGGTGGCCTTGACGCTGACGCAATCCGGGCCAACTCCCAGGATGCCGGCAAGGCATTGACGCATCTGTGGAATGAAGGGGGCCAGCTTCGGGGACTGGAGGGCAATGGTTATGTCCACGTTCCCCACGGAGTATCCTGCATCGGACACCATCACGCAGACCCTGCGCAGGAGTTCCTTGCTGTCTATGCCCCGATATTCCTCGGAACTGTCCGGAAAATGATGCCCGATGTCTCCCAGCGCAAGAGCTCCGAGAAGGGCGTCGCAAAGCGCGTGAATGGCGACGTCTCCGTCGGAATGAGCCACGAATCCTTTCCCGCCGCAGACCTTTATGCCTCCGAGCCACATATCCGGGCCTTCCGCTATCCTGTGCGCGTCATACCCCTGACCTATCCTGAAATTACCATTCATTTCATTTGCGATTCGACACCTGTTCAGAATATCGGAAATCGGCCGACGACCGTTCAGGACAGGAACAGCCCGACTCCTGACGGAGCCTTTTCGCCAGCCTCATTCACGAACGGGATTTTCCCGAAGATTATTCCGCTTTCTTTGCGGGAGCTTTCTTTGCGGGAGCTTTCTTTTCCGCAGGTTTCTTTGCGGGAGTCTTCTTCTCCGCGGCCGCTTCCCCGGTTTTCTTTGCGGGAGCCTTCTTCTCAGCCGTGGGCTTCTCCGCTGCGGGCTTCTTTGCAGCCGGTTTCTCCGCGGGTTTCTTTGCCGCGGGCTTCTTCTCAGCTGCGCCCTTCCCTGACTTCACAGCCTCGCTGAGTTTTTCATACAGAGCGTCAGTCCTTGTAAGTATCTCTTTGCGAAGTCCTGCAAAATATGCTTTCTTGGGGCCCTCGATTTTTGCATTCACCTTATCCTTGAGCTCGTTGTAGAGGTCTATGGCCTCATCCATAAGAGCGGAAACGCTTTCGTCAGCATCCTGTCCCTTTACGGCGGCAACTACTGAACAATCCTCGATGAATGCGCCGAGAACATACTCGATGTCTTTTTTGATAACTCTGAGATTCATAATGATTCGTTGGTTTTAGGAGTCGCAAATATAGTGAATTTTTATTGTTTGAAATAGAGGGGGCTCTTGAGCAGGCTCGTGATTCCTTTCCCGCTGTCAACACAGCCGATGATGCGGCGGGCGTGAAGAGGAGTGCGCCCCGTGTAGTTTCCGGTGCCCGGAATGATGGAATTCTCACGCACAAGATAACTTGAGTGGATAATTCTTCCGTCACCGACATAGATGGCCACGTGGCTGATTCTTTCAGGATTGTCTCCCTCCGCCGCCCTGCCGAAGAAGAGCAAATCGCCTTTCTGAAGGCTGTCAAGAGGAACTTCGTCGCCCACTTTCGCCTGCTGGGATGCGTTGCGGGGCAGAAGTACGCCCAGCATAAAGTAAACGGCGCTCGTCAACCCGCTGCAATCGACGTGCTTGATGGATTTTCCTCCCCACATATAGGGAACGCCCATAAACTGTCTGGCCAGGGATTCCACGTTGTCACCGTTCAGGACGCGGGATTCCGCCCATTTGCCGAAATCTTTCAGCGCGGCCGAGCGGACCCATCCCTTCTGCCCGTCGGGCATACTGATTTCAGTCCATCCGAGAACCTTGCGTCCGGTCCCCCGCAGGATGTCGCCCATAACAAGGTCGCTGATTTTGGCGGACGTTTCCGTCGGGTCGAGACGGATGCAGTCATACTCCCGGGTGCAGATTAACTTGGGCTCCGCGACGTATGCGTCCTTCTGCTCCTCGGACATTTCTACAAGGCCCCTGTTCACAACCCAGGCCTGATACGGCTCCGGACTCTCCACCAGAGTCCAGTCTCCCTGATGTCCGATGACTTTCACGACGGTGCCCATCAGGGCCTGGTTCCCGACCTCCTGGTCGTAATCGGGTTTTTCTCTCATAAAATTGCTGGAGAAGTTGACAACGGCCCAGGTCTGCTGGCCGAATGCGCACACGCCTGCAAGAAGGCCCGCCAGAATAACTGAAATCCTTTTCATATCGTTATGGTTTTGACACAATGCAAATATAAGTATCTTTTTCGTATCTTTGTAGTCTTATGAACAAATGGGCGATACTTGTTTCGGCTGGTCTGCTGTTCTTCTTTTCCTGCACCTGGGTACACGATGACAAAGTGGTGGCAAGAATCGGGAAGCAGGCGCTCTACCTGTCCCAGGTCCAGAACCACATTCCGGCGGGAGTCTCTCCGGAAGACAGCGCGGCCTTTGCCCGGAAGTTCATCGACGACTGGGCGGCAGGCATCCTTTTCCGGAAGGCTGTCACCGAGAATCTCGGGGGAGACGACTCCGAGATTCAGGAACGGCTGGAGGAATACAGGCAGTCGCTGTACAAATACCGTTACGAGCAGATTTACCTGGCAAGCAGGATAGACACTCTCGTGACCGACGAACAGGTTCAGGAATACTATGAGGGCCATAAGGAATTCTTCGACCTCGAGGCCCCCATCCTCAAGGTCCGTTTCCTCAATTTTATGAGTGATTCGCCCTACAGGGACGAGATGATTGAAAGTCTCGTTTCCGGGGACTTCGCCGAAACCGTGATGGCGGACTCCGTCGCAAGCAAATACGTCATCCGCTATGTCGACCATTCCGAAGAGTGGATAGACGCGGTCAGGCTGTCAAGGGAGTTCAACCTGGACTATGGAACGATGCTGTCCCTCCTGAAGGGCAACTTCATAACCCTGGCAAGCGAGGAGAGGGCTGACGAGAGAGTGGCGTATGTCTGTGACATCCGTCGCAGGGGAGTCGCGCCTCTCGATTTCTGCTACACCCAGGTCAGGGACATCATACTGAACAACAGGGAGCATCAGCTGCTTGACGGGCTGGAACGGGAATTGCTGGACAGGGCCCTCTCGGACAATGAATTGGAAATATATTAGCAAATGAAGAAGATACTTTTAACGGCGATTGTGATTTTTGCCGCCCTGAACGCCCGGGCGCAGAAATATTCCGGCGGACTGATAGACAAGACCGTCGCCGTGGTCGGCAATGAAATGATAATGTTGTCCGACATTGAGGAAGAAGTCAGGATGTCAAGGCTCAACGGGGCCTATATAGACGAAAACTCCCGCTGCAGGATTCTGGAGAACATAATGCAGTCGAAGATATTCCTTATGCAGGCAAGACTGGATTCACTTACGGTGAACCGGGAGATGGTGAATGCGGAGGTGACCAGCCGAATGGACAACGCGCGCACTGCGCTCGGAGGGGACGAGGAACTGGAGAAGTACTTCAGGATGCCGGTTTACAAGCTTCGCCAGGAATGGTTGAGCCAGATGGAGGATATGTCGCTTACCCAGCAGGAACAGAGCGAAGTCGCGGGCAAGATTCCCGAAATCACGCCTTTCGACGTCAAGAGATATATGGACACCGTTGCGGTGGACGAGATTCCCATTGTCCCCATCAAGTACCAGTACAGCCAGATATGCATCTACCCCAACCGCGATTCGGCGGCCCTGGCCTGCAAGGAGAAACTGCTTGACATACGCCAGCGGATTCTCAACGGCGAGCGCTTCGCAACCCTTGCCCGCCTCTATTCCGAGGACCCCGGTTCATCGAGGAAGGGAGGAGAGTTGGGAATGGCGTCGAAGTCCATATTCTGGCCGGCCTTCGGCGATGCGGCGATGTCCCTCAAGAAAGGGATGATATCCCAGATAGTGGAGACTCCTGACGGATTCCATCTGATTGAGGTCCTTGAAAAGAAGGGCGATATGTTCAACGCCCGTCACATCCTTCTCAAACCCAAGTATTCCGACAATGACAGGGTCCGGGCCTTCGAAAGGCTGGACAGCCTGAAGGCAAGGATACTGTCCGACAAAATCAGTTTCGACCTCGCGGCAAGAATTTATTCCGAGGACCCTGCAACGAGGACAAACGGAGGACAGGTCGCCGACCCCGTGTCCGGCTCCGCGTACTTTGACATCGACCAGCTCAAGCCCCAGGACTACCGCGCCCTGCAGAATCTCGAACCGGGACAGATTTCCGACCCCATCAGTTCACTTGACAACGAGGGACGCGACGGCAACGAGGTTTACAAGATTCTGAAACTGGACAAAATCATACCTTCTCACAAAGCGACTCCCGAGAATGACTACACGGAACTCCTGGAAGGGGTCAGGAACATCAAGAGACAGGAAGCCATAGACGATTTCCTGGACAAGAAAATAAAGGAGACCTACATAGTGATAGACCCTCTTTTCAGTGATTGTGAATTCTCTCGCAAGGGATGGCTGGAAAAAATTACAAAGGACTGATTCTGCCGCTGGCATTGATGCTTCTGACGGTATTCGTTCCCTCATTCGCCCAAAAAAATAAAGACGGTCAGGATGAGGAGAAACTGATACGTCTGGTGAAGGCGTCTTCCATCGGGCTCGAAGAAAAGGACGGTCAGCCCTACCGCAAGGCCATAGACGCAACCTTCCTTCACAACGGAACACATCTGGAGTGCGATACGGCGTATTGGAACGTGGACCGGAAATACATCAATGCCTGGGGCCACGTCAAACTGACTCAGGGGAGCGTAATCCTGACCTCCGAGAAGATGGACTATGACATAGATGCCAGCCAGGCGATGTTCCGCGGAGAATTGGTGGAACTCAAGGATGACAAACACAACATCCTGCGCACGATGACCCTGGACTACAACACCAAGGACAGTCTCGCGGTCTTCCATTACGGAGCGTCGATGAAGACGGAAGACGGTCAGGTGATAGAAAGCGACCACGGCTACTACAACACCGCCATAAAGCTTGTCAATTTCATAGGCAACGTCAATATGTACACGGACACCGTCTATCTCAGGACCGAGGCCCTGGATTACAGTACCGAGGAAAAGACGGCCTACTTCATAAGACCCATCGACTTCTGGAGGGAAGGGGATATGCTGTCTTCCCTGTCCGGCTGGTACAACAGGGATTCGGAGACCTTCTTCTTCCGGGACGAGGTCCACGCTATGAGCGATAATCAGGAGGCCTGGTGCGACTCGATGTTCTTCTATCGCACTCCCAAGGATGTGCTGATGCTGGGACGCGCGCAGATGCAGGACACCGTGAAGAAAGTGGTCGCGATGAGCGAATATATGCTCTACGAATCGGGACTGTCCCGGTTTACGATGTATGACAATGCCGCGGTGGCCTTGCGTACCGAGCACGACGACAAGGTTGACACCCTGTACGGCGGGGCCGACACGTTGATTTACGAGACCGTCAAATATGCCGACATCCCTGATTCTGTAAAGACGGAAGCGGAGAACCGTTTGCAGGAGATACTGGTCGATGCCGTCACCGCCTATCGGCAGAAGGCGGCGCAAGATGCTCAGGCGTCTGCAAAGAAAGCCGCGGAAGAGAAGGCGGAGAAGGAGATGGGAAAGAGGAAGCCCGGAGCCAGGAAGGAGCCGGGTCCTGTTGAAGAGAAGTCAGGGCTTGATAAAAAGAAAGGAGGGTCCGAACCTCCCGCGGACACCCTGCCCCGGCCTGCGGACACTCTCACAACGCCCGCGGACACCCTGCCCCGGCCTGCGGACACCCTGGCAACGCCCGCCGACACCCTGCCCCGGCCTGCGGACACTCTCGCTACGCCCGCGGACACTCTGCCCCGGCCTGCGGACACCCTGGCAATGCCCGCGGACACTCTCACAACGCCCGCCGACACCCTGCCCCGGCCTGCGGACACTCTCACAACGCCCGCGGCCCCGGAAATGTCCTCCGGGAAGGACAGCACGGACATAGGCTTCATCTTCGGAAAAGGCAACGTGAGAATCTTCCGCGAGGATATTCAGATGTGTTGTGACTCCGTCCTTTATTCGGACCTTGACAGCGTGGCCCGCTTCTTTGTCGACCCCATAATCTGGAACGAAGGCAACCGACAGTATTCGTCGGACAGCATATTCGTGCTCATAAGGAACAACACCGCCGACAGGGCGAGCCTTATGTCCGACGCAATGATAATCACTCAGGAGGACAGCCTGTGTTATGACCAGATAAAGTCCACCGAAGTGATGGCTTTCTTCAACGAAAAGACACAGTTGAAGCGTTTTGATGCCCTGGGTACGGCAAATGCGGTATTCTATCTCGAAGAAAATGAAACCCTCGCTACGGCCAACGTGGTCGAGTCCAAGATGTTTACGGGTACGTTTACGGACGGGGAACTGTCCCGGGTCCACTATTTCGACAGCCCCAAGAACGACGCTTACCCCGTTGTCCAGCTGCCGGAAGATTTCAAGCGGCTGAAAGGCTTCAACTGGCAGCCGGAGCGGCGTCCTTCATCCAAGGCGGACATTACTCCTCTGACAGTCAAGGAGTCACAGAGAGAGGAATACGCCGCGCATCCGGGAACTTCCTTCCGTCACACCGACGTCTTTTTCCCCGGTTGTATGGAGGAGATTCGCCAGGGATTGGAACGCACCAGACAGATGAGGGACAGCATTGACAGGGTAAGGCAGAAGGAAAGGGAAGAAAAAGAACAGGCGGCATCCGACACGTCTCAACTGCAACTTCAGAATGCGTCTGACAGTCTCGAGGCGGCCCCGGACAGCCTGAATCTTACGGAATCCGCCGCTGTCGCCGACAGTGTGGCCGTCGTCGACAGCCTCCAGCCTCAGGCCCCCGTTCCGAGCGAGTCCGAACTCAGGCGCAAGGCGGCTCAGGAACGCAGGGAACAGCGCTGGAAGGCCCTTGATGAACGCGATGCGGCGAAGGCCGAAGCGAAAAAGCAGAAGGAACTGGCCCGCCAGAGGCGCAGGACGCTCAAGAAACTCAAGGCATACAAACGTCAGGAAGCCTCTGACGAGCGCAAATTGCAACGTTACGTCAGGATGTATCAGAAACAAAAGGAAAAGGAAAATAGAAATGGAAAAACTGTTGAATAGATTTCTGCGCTATGTCGCAGTGGACACGCAGTCCAATGAAGAATCGGATACGCAGCCGTCGGCGGCAAAGGAACTTGACCTGCTACGGCTCCTGAAAGACGAACTGGTACAGATGGGAGTCGAGGCCACGCTTGACGAGTGGGGATACCTGATGGCTTCCATCCCGTCCAACATAGGGAAAAAGGTTCCCGCGATTGGCTTCATAGCCCACGTTGACACGTCTCCGGACGCTTCCGGCAAGGACGTCAAGCCTCAGATTGTCAGCAACTATGACGGCTCTCCCATTGCCCTAAAGGGTGTGGAAGGCCTGTTCCTCGACCCTCTTCAGTTCCCGGAACTGCTCGCCCACAAGGGTGAGACCATCATCACTACGGACGGAACCACATTGCTCGGCGCTGATGACAAGGCCGGAGTCGCAGAGATAATGGATGCGGTCCAGTACATTGTCTCCCACCCCGAGTTCAAGCACGGAGAAATCAAGATTGGATTCACTCCCGACGAGGAAATCGGACGGGGAGTGGTGAAGTTCGACGTCGGGCGCTTCGGCGCGGAGTACGCGTACACTATGGACGGTGGAGAAGTCGGAGAACTCGAGTTCGAAAACTTCAACGCCGCATCCGCGTCCGTTCACATTCAGGGACGCAACGTTCACCCCGGATATGCCAAGGGCAAGATGCTGAACTCCATCCGGATTGCCCGGGAATTCGATGCCCTGCTCCCTGAGAGCCAGCGTCCCGAGTTCACGGAAGGTTACGAAGGATTCTTCCACCTCATCAGTTTCAAGGGCACGGTGGAGGAAACGTCGGTTTCCTACATAATCCGGGACCACGACCGCGCGAAATTCGAGGACAGGAAGGCGATGATGCGCAAATGCGCGGATTTCATCAACTCCCGCTACGGGGAGAAGACGGTCACCGTTGTCATCAAGGACCAGTACTACAATATGAGGGAGCAGGTCGAACCTCACTATCACGTGGTCGAGACTGCCTTGAAGGCGATGGAAATGGCCGGAGTGAAGGCCAGAATCCAACCCATCCGCGGCGGCACCGACGGCGCGAACCTCTCTTTCAAGGGACTCCCTTGTCCCAACATCTTTGCGGGAGGACTCAATTTCCACGGAAAAATGGAATGGTGTCCTTTGGAATCGATGGAGAAGGCTTCGGCGGTCATTCTCAACATAGTCAAACTTTATGCGGAGGAATAAATTATGGAAAAGAAGAATCTGAGTCTCCCCGAAAACGCGCACCGCGAACTCCGGCCCGGAGAAAGTTACAGCCCCCTCCTGCCGTCGGAACAGAAGCCGGCGGAAGTTACCGTCTACTCTGTGACAATGGGCATAGTGATGGCGATAATATTCTCCGCGGCCGCGGCGTATCTGGGACTTAAGGTCGGCCAGGTGTTCGAGGCCGCCATCCCCATCGCCATCCTGGCCGTAGGAATCACCGGTGCTCTCGGCAAGAAGGGAGGACTTGGCCAGAACGTCATCATTCAGAGCATCGGTGCCTGTTCCGGAGTGATTGTGGCCGGCGCAATCTTCACCCTGCCCGCAATCTACATCCTCGGCCTGAACGTGGGATTCTGGCCGATGTTCTTCTCGTCTCTGCTCGGAGGCGTGCTGGGAATCCTTTTCCTCATCCCATTCCGCAAATATTTCGTCAAGGATATGCACGGCAAGTATCCTTTCCCGGAAGCCACTGCCACGACGCAGGTCCTGGTGAGCGGGGAAGCCGGGGGAAAGAGCGCGAAGACCCTGCTTGTCAGCGGTCTCGTGGGCGGACTTTACGACTTTGCGGTAGCAACCTTCGGAACCTGGTCCGAAACTGTCAGCACCACCGTGCTTCATTGGGGACAGGTAATTTCCGACAAGGCCAAGGTGGTGCTCAAGTTGAACACCGGAGCGGCGGTCCTGGGTTTGGGCTATATTATCGGCCTGAAATACTCTTTTGTCATCTGTTGCGGTTCTTTCCTCGTATGGCTGGTCATCATCCCTCTTATGAATCTCATCTGGGGAGGGCAGGTGATAGACCTTATGGGAACCGGCATCGCCCAGACGGTGTCCCAGATGTCTCCTGAACAGATTTTCAAGGAATACGCCAGGCATATCGGCATAGGCGGAATAGCCACGGCCGGCATCATAGGCATAATCAAGAGCTCCGGCGTCATCAGGAGCGCAGTGAGACTTGCCGCCGGCGAATTCCGTCACAGGGGAGGAGACTCCGCGGCCGAAGTGGAGCGTACCCAGAGGGACCTCTCGATGAAGATAGTCGTTACCTCTATTATATTGGCGCTGCTTGCAATATTCTGTTTCTTTGCATTCGGCGGAGTCGTGTCCAACGTATGGCAGGCCCTGGTTGGACTCCTCATAGTTGCGGTAATCGCCTTCCTGTTCACTACAGTGGCGGCCAACGCCATCGCAATCGTGGGCTCCAATCCTGTCAGCGGAATGACCATAATGACTCTGATAATAACTTCCCTGGTGCTTGTTGCGGTAGGACTCAAGGGTGAAGCCGGAATGGTGGCCGCAATGGTGATAGGAGGCGTAGTCTGTACGGCATTGTCAATGGCCGGAGGCCTGATTACCGACTTCAAGATAGGCTACTGGATAGGAACCACACCCGCAAGGCAGGAAACCTGGAAGTTTGTAGGGACCCTGGTTGCGGCAGCCACCGTGGGAGGCGTGATGCTGGTATTGAACAAGACTTACGGATTTACCGGAGACGGCGCCCTTGTCGCGCCTCAGGCCAATGCCATGGCAGCCGTGATTCAGCCTATGATGAACGGAGGCAACGCTCCCTGGCTGCTGTACGGCATAGGCGCGCTGATTGCCATAGTCCTGAACTTCTGCAAGGTTCCGGCCCTGGCCTTCTGCCTGGGTATGTTCATTCCCATCGACCTTAACCTTCCTCTTCTTCTGGGCGGAGCCATAGCGTGGTTCGTCGGTTCGCGCGGCAAGGACGCAGAAGTCAATCGCGCCCGTAGCGAGAAGGGAACGCTCATCGCCAGCGGATTCATCGCGGGCGGCGCCCTGATGGGCGTGGTGTCCGCCGTTCTGAAATTTGCGGGCTGCGACTTCTGGCTGACATCCTGGAATACTCCCCTTGCAGGAGGCGCATCTCCCGCAGAAATGATAGCAATTCTCCCTCTTACAGGCATTTGCGTCTATATGATACTTGCCTCGATGAAGAAGGCCTGATTTTGCTGAAAGAAAAATCTGTAACTTTTTTACAAAATAATTTGTAGGTTTAAAAAAATTACCTACCTTTGCAACCCTTTCGCATAAAACCGGAAGGAAAAGTTCTCCGGGCAAGCCGGGGGAGAGTTCTTTGAAGTATTGAAAGAGATAACGAGGTAAAAGTTAAAGAAATTAGT
>JAKSKF010000004.1 GCA_024401825.1 Bacteroidales bacterium | reverse complement strand
TGTGCGGGTGAAGGGACTCGAACCCATACGCGCGAGGCACCAGATCCTAAGTCTGGCTTGTCTACCAATTTCAACACACCCGCAAGGAAATGTCTGCTCCTTTATCCAAAAACAGGACCCCGCGGGGCCCTGCTCTGAGTATCTTTTGAAATTACTGCTCGTCAAGCAAGCGGAGATGCTGTACGTAGATGGCTTTCTGCATGGCCTTGCGCTTAATCTCGGAAGGTTTCTCGAAGTTCTTGCGCGCGCGAAGTTCGCGGACTGCGCCCGTCTTTTCGAATTTTCTCTTGAATTTCTTGAGAGCCCTTTCGATATTTTCGCCTTCTTTAATCGGTACGATAATCACTTTGAATCACCTCCTTTTTCTTTTGGGACTGCAAAGGTATGAATTATTTTCTTATTTCAAAAAAATACTCGTTCACCCAGAATTCGAAGAGCGGGTCCAGGAATTCGGGCTCGTCCTTCCTGTTGAAACTGATAATCTCTTTCTTGCAGAGCGCGTCCTTCAGCCGGCGCACGTTTGCGGATGAGTTGAATCCGTATTCCCTGATGGTGTCGGCGGAACTGAAGTGCTTGTGCCCGTCCACTATCGCCCTCAACAGATGAAGCTGGTATGTCGTGAGGTCTTCTATGGTGGCCTTGAACCTGGGCTCGTGTATGTTGATGAGCGCGCTCAGGCTCTCGTCCATCACGGGGCCCATTATGTAACCCTTGGACAGGCCGTCGCAGATGGAGCAGAAATGATTCACGTACCAGAGGTTGTTCTTCAGTTTCCTGCATACCCCGGACATCAGTTCCTTGTCTATCACCTTGCCGGCGGAAAGGAAGGTCTTGTTTGCGTAGTCCACCAGTTCCTTGCCGTCGGGACGCTGCAGCTTCACCCGCTTGACCTGGAAGAAGAAAAACTTCTGGACTTCGAAAATCTCCTTCATCGCATTGTAGGCCGAGCCGCAGAAAATCCAGCTGAAGAACTTCTTGTCCTGCGAGCCGGGGCGTCCGAGCTGCTTCTCGAACATCTTGCAGAACCACATTCCGCGCTCGCAGAGCATTATGTTCTGGAAGTCCTCGAGAAGAATCATCATCCTCGCCTGCTCGTTGTGGGGAATCCGGCAGGGGAGAGTGACCAGTTGGGAGACGTCCTCCTCCGTCAGCGCCCCGTCCAGCGCAAGAGCCGCCCCTCCCTGGGAGTAACTTCCCTTGTCGAACCTGAATCCGGTGCCGGGGAGAAGTTCCTCCACGGCCTCCTTCATCTCTTCAACGGTGTTGTATGCTGTCCTGAGTATGGCTGTGCCCAAATGGCAGGCCGCGCTTTCAACGTCCCTGATTCGCAGCAGGGACTGTTCGGCCACCACTATTGTCCTCCCGCCCGCGCGCAAAGAGGAGAGCGCGTAGTTCAGCAGGGAGCTGACGCCGGTCTTGGGGGCCTCGAACATCACCACGTTCTCTCCCTGCCGCAGCAGTTCTGAGAGTTCGGCGGCCTCTTCCTTGCGTGCGATGAATGAACGCCCGCTTACCGGCTGGTTGTAGATGAATCCGTCCATAACAAAAATGTTTCCGAGCGCAAAAATAGTAATTTTTTTTGCAGATAGAGGAAAAATCCTTAATTTTGCAGTCCCAAAAATACAATAAGGCCGTTAAGCCATTGAAAAAGAGCCGTTTGGAGAACGGACGCTTGCGGTCAGAACTTTTAAAGTTTAGTAAAATGTACGCAATCGTAGACATTGCAGGCCAGCAGTTTAAAGTTGAGGCTGGCAACGAAATCTTTGTGCCGAGGCTTTCTCAGGCCAAAGGACAGGCAGTGGAGTTCGACAAAGTCCTTCTGGTGGACGCCGAGGGCAAGGTGAAAGTGGGAACTCCCTATGTTAAGGGTGCGGTCGTAAAGGCCACGGTGCTCGCAGACGACGTCAAGGCCGACAAGGTCATCGTCTTCAAGAAGATTCGCCGCAAGGGTTTCCAGAAACTCAACGGACATCGTCAGAAACTTACACAAATCAAGATCGACGAGATCGCTTAAAACTCATCAATTATGGCACACAAGAAAGGTCAATCAAGTTCAAAGAACGGTCGTGAGTCCCATAGCAAGCGTCTCGGACTCAAGAAGTTTGGCGGTGAGGTCGTAAAGGCCGGCAACATTATCGTACGCCAGAGAGGAACGGTTCACAACCCTGACCGCAATGTCGGTATGGGCAAGGACCACACGCTGTACGCACTCGTGGACGGAACTGTCAAGTTCTCCCGCAAGCGTCAGGACAAATCCTACGTATCGGTCATCCCTTTTGAAAACTAATCTCGGAGGGATATAATCAATAGGGACTTGTGCTTCGGGATAAGTGCAGGTCCCTTTTTAATATGAATGCAATATGCTTACACTCAAGATGCTTCGTGATGACCCCCAGGCGGTCATCGAAAAACTCAAGATAAAGAATTTCGATGCGGCTAAGATAGTCGAGAAAGTGCTTGAACTTGACGGTCGCAGGCGTACCCTCCAGACCGAAAGTGACGCCTTGCGGGCGGAGCAGAACCAGCTCGCATCCCAGATTGGCGCGCTGATGAAGCAGGGCCTGAAGGAGAAGGCGGAGGAAATCAAGTCCAAGGTGGCCGAAATCAAGGGACGTTCCAACGAACTCATAAGCCAGATGGAGTCCACCGTAAGGGAACTCGAATCCCAGCTTGTCCTTATGCCCAACCTTCCCTGCAAGCTCATCAAGCCCGGAAAGGGGGCGGAGGACAATGAGATTGTCAAGATGGGCGGGCCCGATGTTAAACTCCCCGAAGGCGCGCTCCCTCACTGGGAACTTGCAAAGAAGTACGATATCATCGACTTCGACCTCGGAGTCAAAATCACAGGAGCCGGCTTCCCCGTTTACAAGGGCAAGGGAGCCAAACTCCAGAGGGCTCTCATCAATTTCTTCCTGGACTGCAACACTGCGGCAGGATACAAGGAGGTCGAGCCTCCCGTAATGGTGAACCAGGCATCCGGCTTCGGCACCGGCCAGCTCCCGGACAAGGAAGGACAGATGTACCACGCAAACCTGGATGATTTCTATATGGTTCCCACCGCCGAGGTGCCCGTGACCAACATCTTCCGGGACGTAATCCTTGCGGAAGACGAGATTCCCCAGAGACTCACCGCCTACACTCCCTGCTTCCGCCGCGAGGCGGGTTCCTACGGCAAGGACGTGCGCGGCCTGAACCGTCTGCATCAGTTTGACAAGGTGGAGATTGTCAGGGTCGAGAAGCCTGAGGACAGTTACGCCGCATTGGACGATATGGTGGCCCACGTCGAGGGAATAGTCAACAAACTGGGGCTCAAATACAGGATACTCCGCCTCTGCGGCGGCGATATGTCCTTCACTTCGGCCATCACCTACGACTTCGAACTGTGGAGCGCCGCGCAGGAGCGCTGGCTGGAAATATCTTCGGTTTCCAACTTCGAGACCTACCAGGCAAACCGCCTGCATCTCCGTTACCGTGATTCCGAGGGGAAGACCCAGCTCGCCCACACCCTGAACGGAAGTTCCCTCGCCCTTCCCCGTGTGGTGGCGGCATTGCTCGAGGACAACCAGACTCCGGACGGAATCATAATTCCGGAGGTCCTGCGGCCTTATACCGGATTTGACAAGATTGATTAGGCAGAGAACAATATTGGGAATAGATCCCGGAACCAACATACTTGGTTTCGGGGTCGTTCGTGTAAACGGAAGCGGCCGGGCCGAGTTCGTGGATATGGGTGTGCTGGACCTCAGGAAGGTGGGTGACGCATATGACAAACTGCAGATTATCAGCGAGAAAGTGAGTGCCCTTTGCGAACTTCACTCCCCGGATGATATGGCTGTGGAATCGCCTTTCTATGCCAGGAACGCCCAGGTGATTTTCAAGTTGGGGCGCGCCCAGGGAGCCGCCATCATCGCGGCCCGTTCCCACGGGGTCAGTGTCACCGAATATGCTCCCAGAAAGGCGAAAATGGCGATATGCGGCAATGGAGCGGCCTCCAAGGAGCAGGTGGCCCTGATAGTTGAGAAGACATTAGGCATAAATATTGCTTCAAAATATCTGGATGCCACGGACGCTCTGGCTTTGGCTATGTGTCACTACTACCAGCTGACATCACCGCTGTCCGGACAGTCGGCATCGAGCTCCTGGGAGAAGTTCCTGGAGACAAATCCTGACCGAATAAAGAAGTGATTTATTATGAAAACCAGACTTCTGACTTTGACTTGGCTGCTGCTTGCGGGCTGCCTGTCCGCCATGGCCCAGAACAAAGTCACAATCAAACTCAAAGACGCTGAAAACGGTGAACCCGTGGCTTTCGCCACAGTGACTCTCCGTCAGAGCGGGGCCAAGAACCCCAAGTATGCGGCATTGTCCAACAGTGAGGGAGATGCGGTAGTGACCGGCGTGAAATCCGGCGCTTACACCCTGAAGGCGGAACTTATGGGCTACAAGGAATTCGTCAGGGACATCAAGGTGGACAAATCCCTGAACCTGGGTGAAATCGAGATGAGGCAGGACCCCCAGACCCTGGAAGCGGCCACCGTTTCGGCGGTGGGAAATCCCATTGTAATCAAGAAAGACACCATTGAATACAACGCGTCGTCGTTTATGACGACGGAAAATGACGTCCTCGAGGACCTTCTCAAGAAACTGCCCGGAGTGGAGGTCAGCGAGGACGGAAGCATAACGGTCAACGGCGAGACCATCAAGAAGATAATGGTGGACGGCAAGACCTTCTTCCTGGATGACCCGCAGCTGGCTTCCAAGAATATCCCCGCCAAGATAGTCAACAAACTGAAAGTGATTGACAAGAAATCGGACCAGGCTGAATTCACCGGCATAGACGACGGGGAGGAGGAACACATAATTGACCTGAGCATCAAGCCCGGTATGATGAAGGGACTGTTCGGTACGGCGATGCTGGGAGGTGGCCACGACGTTCCGTCGGCGGGCAACAATATGAATGACTGGCGTTATCAGGGCGCCGGATTCCTCGCAAGATTTACTGACAACAACCAGTTCAGTGTGGTTGCGAACCTCAACAACGCCAACAACCGCGGATTCAACGACCTCGCCGGCTCCCTGATGCAGGGAATGCGCGGAGGCGGCGGAGGAATGGGCCGCGGACAGGGAGGCTGGGGCTCCGGAAACGGCATCACAACCTCATATATGGCGGGAGCGAACGGCGGCGCGAACCTCTTTGACAACAAAATGGAACTTACGGGCAACTACCTGTTCAACCATTCCGACAAACTGGTGGAGGAGCGGAGCAACAAGACCACCTATATGAGTGACGGGAACTATCTGTACAGTACCAGGGGTCATAACGACACACATTCCAACGGTCACCGTTTCGGCCTGAGGCTCAAGCACGAGTTCAGTGAGAACACTTCCATAATCTTCGAACCGCAGGTCAACTTCGGAAACGGATGGTACAGCCAGGAAAGCGTCGATACCACGTTCAGCGACAATCTCAAGGGGATGAAATACAAGATGAACGATGCCTACACCCGGAACAGCGGTTCCAACAGGAACGTGAACACCAGCGGATTCCTGCTGTTCCGCCAGAGACTCGGGGCCCCGGGGCGTACGCTGACAGTCAGGGGCTATTACAACCTTACGAACAACATCCTGGACGGAATCAACAGGAACGGGACGAACAATTACGATGCGGACGGTAACAGGACGGGCGTGACGTCCGTGAACCAGACTTTCAACAGCTCCAGCAGGAAGACATCCCTGAGCGGGACACTGACCTATACCGAGCCTCTGGGAGGCAACTTCTACGCCGAGGCCAACTATTCCTACAACTGGAACCGTTCAAGCTCCGACAAGGAAACCTTCGACGCCGAGACCAAGCTCAAGGACGAGACCTACTCCAACACCATCATCAACGATGACAAGACCCAGAACATAGGGGCGAACTTCCTGTTCCAGACGGACGCCGTCAGGGCACAGCTCGGATTCTCCGCAAAACCCACCCTCACCCACAACGAGACTTCCAAGGGAGGAGTGTCCAAGACGTACGATGATTTCAGATGGAACTTCTCTCCTACGGCGATGCTCCGGTGGAACATCAGCGAAGACTCCAACCTGCGGATAAACTACCGCGGTAATTCCAGCCAGCCGTCAACCTCGCAGCTGATGCCTGTCCCCGACAATACTGACCCTCTGAACATCAGTTTCGGTAATCCTTCGCTGACTCCGTACTTCACTCACTCCCTGAGCGGAGACGTGCGTTACAACAACCGTCAGAATTTCACCTCCTTCAACATCAGGTTCAACGGAAGTTATGTCCAGAATCCCATCGTCAGCACAACCTGGTATGACGGAGGCACGGCATACTCCATGCCTTTCAACGGCCCGTCTTCCGCAAACGCCGGGTTCAACGCGTTTGTGAACCTTCCGTTCGGACAGTCCGGCTTCACGCTCACCAACCATTTGAATTTCAGCTGGTCCAACCGTTCGTCATACGTCGGGACCAATGTGGATATGACCACATACAAGGAAAAAGGTTTCTATGACTTTATGGAAGAATTCGTGAGGCTGTTCAACGACAAGGCGTATTTCGACGAGCATATAGCCCTCAATACCGTCAACTCCTTCAATTTCAGCGAGCGGTTGAGGACTTCATACAGAAACGACGCCCTGGAAGTGGCTCTCAGCGGCAGGACCAGGATGAACAGGTCCCTGTACAGCATCAACACCACAAAGGACAACACCACGACCTGGAACAACCAGGTCTCCGCAGAAATCAACTGGAACTGGAACGCCGCGGGAATCACGGTCAAGACCGACTTCGACTACAACTGGTACAACGGGTATTCAACCCCTCAGCCTTCTTCCTATGTCTGGGACGCCGAAATCCAGAAGCACCTCCTCAAGAAGATGGCTACTGTCTCCCTCAAATGCTATGACATACTGGGGATGGGCCGCAACATAACGGTCACCGACGCTTCCAACTATCACACCGAGGCCGTGAACAACACGCTCGGACGCTACATTATGCTGTCTTTCACAATGAGGTTCGGAAACTTCGGCAATATGAGAGCGCCCCAAGGCGGTCCCGGCGGTCCGGGTGGTCCCGGCGGCCCCAGAAGGATGTGACAGTCGGAAAATTTTGTATATTTGCCGTAATATGATTTTCTCTTTTCTGAAGGCTATACTTGTGGGCGTGTGCGCTTCGGCTCCCTTGGGTCCGATATGTGCCCTTGTCATTCAGAAAACCCTCAATCACGGCAGACGCGCGGGAATCGCCACGGGTATGGGCTCGGCTCTGGCCGACACCATGTTCGCGGCGCTTGCCGTCTTTGCGGTGGCCGCGGTCCAGGATTTCATAGAGAACAACAACCGGGTCCTCCTGATTTGCGGCGGTGTCATCGTGATGGGACTCGGAATAATGATGGCCCTCAAAAAGAGGATGGATGGCGGGAAGAGGATGAACAAGGTCTCCGCAAAATTCCCCGCGCAGGCCTTTGTAATGGCCCTGTCGAACCCCGGCGCCCTGGCCCTGATGTTCGGCCTGATGCTGGTGTTCAATGTGGACGGAAGCGAGGACAAGCTCATCACAATCCTGGGAGTGTCCGTTGGGGCCGTTCTGTGGTGGACGGCATTCTCCACCCTGGTTGACCGTCTGGGGAAGAAACTCAAACCGGACAATCTCGTTATTGTCAACAGGATATTCGGAATCCTCGTAATCGCTTTCGGCTCCTGGATGACGGTCAAGGGCTTGTTTTCGGTATTCTCAACAGAATAGTTATGACTGACGACACTAAATCCTGGCTTCTCAGGAACCTTCTGCTTGCCCTCGTCGTTGTGGCGGGGATAGTGTTTACCATAAGTCTCGGACTGAAGGCAATCACAAGGCACAACAGGTATGTGACGGTGCCCGATATGAAGAATCTCACCCTCGAGGAGGCCCGGGATACGGTTTCAATGCTGGGAATCAAGGTCGATGTGTCAGATTCCGTGTTCATAACCGGAGCCAGGCGCGGCGTCGTGTTCTCTCAGTTGCCCGAAGGCGGCTCCGAGGTCAAGAAAGGCCGGACCGTTTCCCTGACCATGACCTCCAAGCAGGCAAAGAAAATAAAGATGCCCTCACTCGTGGGTTTCTCCTTGAGGCAGGCGAGGTCTGAAATGAACGCCAAGGGCCTGAGGCTGGGACGCATCATCTATCAGGCCGACCTGGCCACCAACCTTGTGCTGAAGCAGAAATACCGCGGCCGGGACATAGCCCCCGGTGCCTCAATCGGCGTGGGTTCCTTCATCGACCTGGTGGTCGGACTGAATTATGAGGAGGGGGAGACTTACCTTCCCAATCTGGAGGGAATGACCTACGACCGGGCCGTGGATGCGCTTCACGACAACAATCTGAATGTCGGGGACGCGCGCTTCGACCGTTCTGTCAGGAACTATGCCGACTCCCTGGCCGCCGTGGTGGTGAAGCAGTATCCCCAATCCGGCAGGTATGTCCGTATGGGCACTCCCGTCAATCTGCAGTTGAAGCACTCTGAAACCGCCCGCTGACAATGGAGGAATTCGAGCACTTCCGTCTTGTTGTCGACAAGGGGCAGGCGCCCATAAGAATTGACAAGTATATGACCTCCCATATGGAGGACACTTCCAGGCACCGCGTGCAGCTGTCCCTGAAGGCGGGTTATGTGAGAGTGGGGGACAAGGCGGTCAAGGCCAACTTCATAGTCCGGCCGGACGACGTGATACGCTTTATGATGCCGTACCGGCCCAGAGGCGTAGAGATAGTTCCCCAGGACATTCCCCTGGACATAGTCTATGAGGACGAAGACCTCCTGGTGGTCAACAAGGCCGCGGGGATGGTGGTTCACCCGGGACACGGAAACTATGACGGCACGCTTGTGAACGCCCTCTGCTGGCATCTGGGCATCAGGCGGAACGTGGACGCTTCCGACGAACGTATGGGTATGCTCGTCCACAGGATAGACAAGGACACTTCCGGACTTCTCCTGGTCGCGAAAAGGGACGAGGCCCACTTCTCGCTGGCAAAGCAGTTCTACGACCACAGCACGGAACGTTGCTACCACGCGGTGGTGTGGGGAAACATTCAGGAAGACAACGGTACGGTGGAGGGTTACATAGGACGAGACCCCGCCGACCGTCTGCGATACAAGCCGGTGGAGGACGAAAACTCCGGCAAATGGGCGGTGACCCATTACAGGGTGCTGGAGCGTTTCGGCTACGTGACTCTGGTGGAATGCAGGCTGGAAACGGGTCGCACGCATCAGATTAGGGTGCATATGAGTTCCATCGGGCATCCTCTGTTCAATGATGAACGTTACGGCGGCGCCGAAATACGCAAGGGAACCATTTATTCCAAGTACCGTCAGTTCATAAGGAACTGCTTCGACATCTGCCCGCGTCAGGCTCTTCACGCCAAGACTCTGGGCTTTGTCCATCCCACCACGCGCAAGTGGATGCAGTTTGATTCCGTTATTCCGGAAGATATGTCGTCTCTGCTTGACAAGTGGAGAAAATATTGTCAGAATATGCCTCAGGAGGAGCAGGAAGATGAATAGGAAAATGTCGATTTTGCTGATACTGCTGTTCGCGGTGTTTATGAGCGTTCCCTGGCTCGTGCCGGGAACAGGATGGATGGCTCTGTTCGGCTTCGTGCCGCTGCTCTGTCTTGACAGGCTGGCGGTTCCGGGGAGGAGCAAAGGCTTCTTCTGGCAGTATTTCTGCGCGTTCCTGCTTTGGAACGCGGCCACGACTTTCTGGGTATGTATGGCCACTGTGGGCGGCGGAATTGCGGCTATGCTTGTAAATTCGTTACAAATGTCTCTCATCTGGGCAGTCTTCCGCTTCTCGCGCAGAAAGTTCAGGGGAGTTGTCCCGTATATTTTCCTTGCCGTGATGTGGATAGCCTGGGAACGCTGGTATCAGGGGACCCAGATTTCCTGGCCCTGGCTGGTCCTTGGCAACGCATTCGCCAGGACTACCACCTTGATTCAGTGGTATGAAATCACCGGTGTCCTGGGCGGTTCGCTTTGGGTCTGGGCGGTGAATCTGGGAATCTTCGGCTCTATGGCGGCCCTTTCCGACGGCAGTTTCGGACGTTGGAACGGGAAGGCGCGGACTGCTCTGGTCGTATCCCTGTCCGCTCTTGTGATTGTCCCCATCGCCCTGTCCGTTTACCGTTACCACAGTTACAGGGAAGAGTCACAGGGAAGCGTCAACGTTGTTGTGGGGCAGACGAATTTCGACCCTTACCAGAAATATCAGCAATTCACCCAGCTCCAGCAGAACGAAGCCCTGTTGGAACAGTTCCGGAACGGCCTGCGTGAGTGCGGAGGGTATGCCCTGCTGCTTTCTCCTGAAGCCTTTACCGCCGACGTCTGCCTCAATGACATAGAATCCGGCCCCACTGTGACGCAACTGCGGACCCTGATGCGCCTGTACCCCGGCACCGAACTGCTACTGGGCGCCTCCAGCTATACGCTCTATTATCAGGATAAGGCCCCTTCTCTTCTGGCGAGGCCTATGGGAGAGGGGCGCTGGTATCACAGTCACAACAGTTCGCTGCTTCTGAAGAACGGTTCTCCCACGGAGGTGTACCACAAGAGCAAACTGGTCATAGGCACTGAACTTATGCCGTATCCCCGGATTTTCGCTCCCATAGACGATATGCTGGGCGGCGTTATGGCGCGTTGCGTGGGTCAGGACGAGATATCCGTGATGCACTACAAGGACAGCATAGCCTTCGGGACCCCAATCTGCTACGAATCGGTGTACGGTGAATACTGTACCGGATATGTACGCAAGGGCGCCCGTTTCCTTGCGGTAATCACCAATGACGGATGGTGGGGGAACACTCCGGGTTACAGGCAGCATTTCAGCTACTCCAGACTGAGGGCCATAGAGACGCGCAGGGACATCGCGCGCAGCGCCAACACCGGAATATCGGCCATAATAGACCAGAAGGGTGACGTGCTTGAAAGTACGGGATGGTGGGTGCCGGACTACATATCCTCCGAGGTAAACCTGGCTTCCTCGCTGACTCCGTTCGTAAGGTGGGGTGACGTGACCGGTAGGGTATGCGTCTTCGCCTTCCTGCTGCTGTTCGCGCTGCTGCTCGTCCGATGCTTTATCAGAAGAGGGTAGGATGGTTCTCCTCCAACGCGCGCAGAACGGTTTCCATCACGGACTTGCGTATGAGCGCGGAGTGGGAGTCAATCTTGAAACGGTGGCAGTATTCGTCGATGGCGTGCATCTCCTTCTCGTTGAAGAGGACGGTCTTGCGGTGGACGCGTTTCAGGGATTCCCGCTCCCTTGCCAGATAAGCGGGGTCCGCTCCGCTGAGTTTGAACCTTTTTCTTGCCATCGGGGCAAATATACATATTGCTGACAATTATTGCAATAGCCATATATGAACGTAAAAATTGAGAAGTCCTGGGCGGAGGCTCTGAAGGATGAATTCGAGAAGCCTTATTTCGCGGAGCTTGCCGCCAGACTGCACGCCGAGAAGGCGGCCGGCAGCATAGTGTATCCTCCGGGCCCGCTGATATTCAAAGCCTTCGAACTGTGTCCCCTGCAGGATGTGAAGGTGGTCATTCTGGGCCAGGACCCTTATCACGGCGCGGGCCAGGCAATGGGGCTTTCCTTCAGTGTGCCCGACGACGTGCCTCCGCCGCCCTCCCTGAAGAACATTTTCAAGGAGATAGAGAGCGAACTCGGAGTCAGGATGTCAGGAAAACCCAACCTGGAAGGCTGGGCGCGGCAGGGTGTGCTGCTTCTCAATGCCGTGCTGACAGTCAGGGCGGGCCAGGCGGCGTCACACTCCGCCTACGGCTGGCAGAAATTCACCGACGCGGTCATCAGGACGGTGTCCGAACGCTGTGACGGAGTGGTGTTTATGCTGTGGGGCAATTTCGCGCGAGGCAAGGCGGCCCTGATTGACCGTTCCAGACACACCGTGCTCGAAGCCGCCCACCCTTCGCCCCTTGCCGGGGGAGCCTTCTTCGGCTGCGGACACTTCGCCAGGGCAAACAGCATCCTGGAGTCCGAGGGAAAGGCTCCCGTCGATTGGGTACTTTGAGTTTTTGAGTATATTTGCACTATGAACAACACTGCTTTGTTTCCCGGGTCCTTCGACCCTTTCACGGCGGGACACCTGAATATCCTGAACAGGGCCCTCACTATGTTCGACTGCGTGGTTGTGGCCGTCGGCGTAAACCAGGACAAGCGCGGATTCTTCACCGTGGACCAGAGGATACAGATTATCAGGCAGGCCACCAGCGGGCTTCAGGGAGTCAGGGTAATCAATTACGACGGGCTTACCGTAAGCGCCTGCCGCTCCCTCGGCATCCGTCATATTGTCAGGGGTGTCCGGAATATGCTCGATTTCGAGAATGAGCGGGCTATAGCCGACGCCAACCGCAGGCTTGCGCCCGAGATAGAGACCGTGATAATCCCTACGGCGCAGGAGTTCGCCCATATCTCTTCCAGCGCGGTCAGGGACATTCTCAGCCACGGAGGCGACAGTTCTCTGTTCGTGGTTCCCGGCGTGGCCCTTCCCGATGTGAAATGAAACGGCTTGCGCTCCTTCTTCTCCTGCTGGCGGGTCCGCTTCTGCGGGCTCAGGAGGAGGTGCTGTCCAGAGTGGATTCACTGGTGGACAACTACACCGCCTTCATCAGCCGGGAAAGCGCCGAGGTCAAGAAGGGGGAGTGCGACTATCTGATAGGAAGCCTGGCGGACACGGTGATGAAGGCCCGTGTTGCAAGCCGGCTGTACGGCATCTATTCGGGTTCCAGGGTGATGGGGGACGAGTCCGTGGCCATCTATCTTTGGGACAAGTGGCTGAGTGACAAGACGCTTCCGATGCCGAGCGAGGAAGACTGGCTGGACGCGAAGATGTTCGCGGAGTTCAACCGCAACAGTCTGCTCGGAATGCAGGCCCCCTCCCTGAAAATGCGCCGTCCCTGTATGGGGAGCAGGATTTTCCCTCGTCCGGGCCGCAACGCCATCATCTTTTTCTACGATACGGATTGCGGAAAATGCAAGCTTGAATCCGCAGTCCTTCCCGGCGTTATGAAGGACTGGAACGTCAGGACCGATTTCTATGCGGTTTATGTGGGCTCCGACAAGTCAAAGTGGAAAACCTGGCGCAGGGAGTTCCGTCTGGACAATCCACGTGTCCGGGTGTTTCATCTCTGGGACCCGGAAGTGGATTCGGATTTCATAAGGAATTACGGGGTCCTTTCAACGCCGAAGCTGTTTCTGATAGACAGCGACGGCCGCATCCGCGGTCGTCGCCTTGAAGTGGAGAACCTTCTCCAGCTTTTGCCTTACGTTCAGTAGCGCTCCTCCCTACGGGAAGATGAAGTCTATGACGTCACCGATGTTCTTCACGTAGTGGAACGTCAGCCCCTTGACATAGATTTCCTTGATGTCTTCGATGTCCTTGCGGTTGTCCTCGGAAATGACGATGTCCGTCACGCCGGCTCTCTTGGCCGCAAGAATCTTCTCCTTGATGCCTCCCACGGGGAGCACCCTGCCCCTCAGGGTCATTTCTCCGGTCATCGCGACACCCTTTCTGATGGATTTTCCGCGCAGGGCGCTGACCATCGAACTTACCATAGTGATACCGGCGGAAGGCCCGTCCTTTGGAGTCGCCCCCTCGGGCACGTGAACGTGGATGTCCTTCATTGCGAAGTCCTTTCCGCTGATTTTGGCTATCTGCGGGTGGGCCTTGATGTACTGGTACGCAATGGTGGCCGACTCTTTCATCACATCCCCCAGGTTTCCTGTCATAGTCATCACTCCCTTGCCTTCGCTCACGGAACTCTCCACGAAGAGAATCTCTCCTCCCATCTGGGTCCAGGCCAGGCCTGTGACTACGCCCGGGGCCTCGTTTCCTTTCTGGAGGTCGTGGAATGACGTCGGCAGTCCGAGGTACTCGCGCAGATGCTCCTTCTTTATCACGGAAGGATGCTCCTGCTCGAGCGCTATCTTCTTGGCGGTCACGCGCGCAAGTTTGGCTATCTGCTTTTCAAGCCCGCGGACGCCTGATTCGTGGGTGTAATTGTCGATGATGTCCTTTATGGCTCCCGCATCCACCCGGAAAGCGGTCTTCTTGAGTCCGTGCTCCTTCAACTGTTTGGGAATGAGGTATTTCTTGGCTATCTCGCGTTTCTCCTCGGCCAGATATCCGGTGACGTTAATCATCTCCATACGGTCCAGCAGGGCGGGCTGTATGCTCGAGAGCCCGTTGGCGGTGGTGATGAAGAGCACGTTGCTGAGGTCGTAGTCCAAATCCAGGTAGTTGTCGTGGAAAGTGCTGTTCTGCTCGGGGTCAAGAGCCTCCAGAAGAGCTGAAGACGGGTCGCCCTTGAAGTCGGACGCCAACTTGTCGATTTCGTCCAGAACAATGACGGGGTTGGAAGTTCCCGCCCTCTCTATTCCGTTGAGGATGCGTCCGGGGAGCGCTCCCACATAGGTCTTGCGGTGTCCCCTGATTTCGGCCTCATCGTGCATTCCTCCCAGGGAAATACGCACGTATTTGCGGTTCAGGGCCTTTGCGATGGATTTTCCCAGGGACGTCTTTCCGACACCCGGAGGCCCGTAGAGGCAGAGGATTGGAGACTTCATATTGCCCTTCAGCTTGAGAACGGCAAGATATTCTATGATACGCTCCTTCACGCTCTCGAGCCCGTAATGGTCGTCGTCGAGAACCTTCTGGGCGTGCTTGAGGTCGAGGTTGTCCCTGCTCATTTCCTGCCAGGGGAGGTTGAGCATGAAGTCCAGGTAGTTGTACTGTACCGAATAGTCCGGAGAGCTGGGGTTGTACTTCTGAAGCTTGGCGAGTTCCTTCTCGAACTGTCTGGCAATCTCCTCGGGCCACTTTTTCTGCTCCGCTCTCTGGCGGAACTTCTCGAATTCCTCGTCGTCATCCATTCCGAGTTCCTCCTGGATGGTTCGGAGCTGGTTGTTGAGGTAGTACTCGCGCTGCTGCTGGTCTATCTCGCTCTTGACCTTCTGGTTGATTTCCTGCTTTATGCTGAGCAGTTCGTTCTGGATGTTCAGTATGGACAGGAGCTTCAGCCCGCGGATTTTGATATCGTCATACTGGAGAAGTTCCATCCTGTCAGTGAAATTCTCCACCTCGATGGTCGTGGCGATGAAATTCACCAGAAAATGGAAGTTGTCTATCGCCTTTATGGCGCCGATAGCCTCGCGGGGAGACATATTGGTGCTCTTGATTATCTGTATTGCCTTGTCTTTCAGGGCCTCGGAGAGGGCCTTGCTGTCCCGCTCCTCCCCTTCGGGCAACTGTTCGTCCAGATAGTGGACGCGCGCGGTTATATAGGGTTCGTATCCCAGGACCGCGTCGAGTTCGAGTCTCTTGTAGGCCTGGAGGATGGCTGTTATTGTGCCGTCCGGCATTTCCAGGGTGCGTATTATTCTGGTGACGGTACCGTACCTGTACAGGTCTTCCTGCTGGGGGTCCTCCACCATGACGTCAATCTGGGGAACCGCTCCGATGAAGAAACCTTCCTTCTCGGCGTCCTGAATCAGTTTGACAGATTTGTCACGACCTATGGTGATGGGAAATACCGTTCCGGGGAACAGAACTGCGTTCCTGAGAGCCAGAATAGGCAGAGTATCAGGCAGTTCTGCGTTTTCTATCTTGGGAATGCCGTCTCCCTGCATCACGGGAATTATGCTGACTTCCGTGCCTCCGGGAAACATATATTCTTTATCTGATAAATCCAGGTTCATATTTTTGTCAATTTGTCAGTTATTTTTTCCGGAATGTACAAGGTCAATCTCCGTGCCATAAAAATGCTGTCAAAAATAGGTATAGAATTTTGAATATTAAAAATTTAACTCTATTTTTGCACTCCGCTAACGCAATATCTTAAAGACTAACAATATGACTAAGGCAGAAATAGTAAACCAGGTGGCAAAGACCACAGGTATCGAGAAAGTTGTCGTACAGAATGTAGTTGAAGCCTTTATGGGAACTGTAAAAGATTCAGTTTCAAAGGGTAACCCTGTTTTTCTCCGTGGATTCGGCAGTTTCATCATCAAGCACCGCGCTCAGAAAGCGGCGCGTAACATCACCAAGAAGACCACCATTACCATCCCTGAGCACGACATTCCCGCTTTCAAGCCCGCCAAGGTCTTCACAATCAAGAAATAATCCAAACAATAATTATTATGCCTAACGGAAAAAAGCATAAGAGACACAAGATGTCCACGCACAAGCGTAAGAAGCGTTTGCGCAAGAACAGACATAAGAAGAAATAGTCGCGGGAGGCCCGGCGGGAGATCCGCAGGGCCTTTCGTTTTAATGTAATGTCAATGGAGTCAGAAAAGAACGAAAAAGACCTGGTGGTTGACGCCGGCTCGAACGAGGTCAGAATCGCCCTGATGGAGAACCACAGGCTGATTGAACTCAACCGCGAGTCAAGCCAGGACCCCGGTTTCAGTGTGGGAGACGTGGCCTTGGGAAAGGTCAAGAAGATTCTCCCCGCCCTGAACGCCGCTTTCGTGGATATCGGTGACGACAAGGAAGCATTTCTTCACTATCTGGACCTTGGACTTCATTTCAGCGCATTCGACCGATTTGTCAAAGAGACCAATCCCAACCGAGATGCCCGGGAACTGTTCAGCGGAATGGACCTGGGCGAGCAACTTCCCAAGGAAGGACGGATTGAGGACTGGCTCAAGCCCGGTCAGATGGTGCTGGTGCAGGTGACCAAGGAACCGATTTCCACAAAGGGCCCCCGGCTCTCAGCGGAAATTTCATTGGCAGGACGCAATATCGTGCTTCTTCCTTTCGCAAGAAAGGTGAGCCTATCCCAAAAGATTTCCTCTCAGGAGGAAAAACGCAGGCTCGAGACCCTGGTCCAGAGCATACTTCCCAGGAATTACGGCGCCATAATCAGGACGGCGGCCGAAGGCAAGAACGCTTCGGTGCTGGTAAACGAACTGAAATCGCTGATAAAGAAATGGGAAGACTCCTGGAAAAAGCTTTCAAAGCGCAAGGGCATAGGGCTGATGTTCACCGAGTGCAGCAAGACGACCATCATCTTGCGGGACCTTCTGAACGATTCGTTCAGCAACGTTTACGTGAACGATGAGAAGGTTTATGAAGAGACAAGGGCCTACGTGGCCACAATCTCTCCGGACCAGGAGAAGATAGTCAAGCTGTACGACGGGAAGGAACCTATCTTCGACCACTTCGAGGTTACACGGCAAATCAAGAGCAGCTTCGGAAAGGTGGTTCCCCTGAAGCAGGGGGCGTACCTGGTGGTCGAGACTACGGAGGCGCTGAACGTCATCGACGTGAACAGCGGCATCCGGGCAAAAACCAATGACCAGGAGGAGAATACCTTCGAGGTAAACAAGCTCGCGGCGGAGGAAATAGCGCGCCAGTTACGGCTGCGCGATATGGGCGGAATAGTCATAGTCGATTTCATCGATATGGAAACCGCCGAGCATCGCAACGAACTCTACAAGTACGTGCAGGAACTTATGTCTGCCGACAGAGCCAAGCACAACGTGCTGCCGCTCACGAAGTTCGGCCTGATGCAGATTACCCGCCAGCGTATCCGTCCGGTCACTGAAATCAACACCGCAGAGCAGTGCCCCCTGTGCCACGGCACGGGCAAGATTGCCTCTACGGTCGTAATAGACGAGCAGATTGAAAGAAAACTTGCCTATTATGTAAATGAAAAGGGGTTGAGGAACCTGATTCTCAAGGTCAGCCCCATTTTGGGAGCCTACCTGACGCGGGGATTGTTCAATTCCTTCCTCGCAAGGTGGAAGAAGAAGTACAGATGCAAGCTGCGGCTCGTGGAAATCACGGAGTACAGCATCCTGCAGAATGAATTCTACAATGAAAAGGGAGAGCAGTTGGATTGACTGCCCTCCTTTTTTATTTGTTGCTCCGGAGCTAGTTCCTGCGCGCCAGGCCTATGTAATAGAAAAGCGTGGCGAGTGAGCCCAGCGCCGCTATCACATAAGTGTAGGCGGCCCACTTGAGCGCATCGACGGCCATCGGACGAGTCTCGAAATCTGCGATTCCGGACGTTTCCAGCCAGTCCACGGCCCTTCTGCTGGCGTTGATTTCGACAGGAAGTGTAATCAGTGAGAAAACGGTGGTCATTGCGAACAGCCCGATGCCGAACCACAACACTCCGGGGAATATGTTCAAGAGCAGCACTCCAATCAGCAGCACCCACTGGACGGTGTTGTTGGCGAAGGTCACTATGGGAACCAGGGACGAACGCAGTTTCAGCGGACCATAGCCGCAGGCGTGCTGGATGGCGTGTCCTGTCTCGTGGGCGGCGACTGCGGCCGCGGCGATGCTGGTCTGCGAGTACACTTCTTCCGACAGGTTGACAGTCTTGTCCGCCGGGTTGTAATGGTCTGTAAGACGTCCTGGCACCGATACTACCTTGACGTCCTGTATTCCGTTGTCCCTAAGCATCTTGGTCGCAACTTCCGCACCTGTCAGCCCGCTCCTTGAGGGGACTGCCGAATATTTGCGGAACTTGGAGTTGAGCACGGTCTGGACAAGCCAGGAAGCCAGCATCACTCCGATGATTATTACCCAAATGTTCATACCTTTTATTTTTGATTTGTCGCCTGGTCCGTGTCAAACTGCGTACCTCCGACATTTTGTCAGACGCTATCTGGCTGTGAACACGTTTATCAGTTCGTAGTCCGAAGTTCCCAGGCCTATCTTTTCCGCCTGGTCTATGCAGGACTTCCAGTCACTTTCCGGATGAAGGTCGTTGAAGTGATTCCCCTGGGGAACGAAACCGGAGGAATGTACCGCATCGTACAGCAGTCCGCCCTTCAGGGGCTCGGCCTGCTGGCACAGGTCCACGGCCGCCTTGTCAAGCGCAACCATATCCGTGGAAGCGAGCATTCCTATGTTGGGAAGTATGGGAGTGTCGTTCTCGTTATGGCAGTCACAGCTGGGCGAGATGTCGAGAACCAGGCTTATGTGGAACTGGGGACGTCCCTGAACCACGGCCTTTGCATATTCGGCGATGCGCCTGGACAGCATTTCGTTGGCGCTGTCATTGACAAAGCCTATTGCATCGAAGTTGCAGGCTCCAAGGCAGTTGCCGCAACCTATGCATTTGTCTGTGACTGTCATCTTCCCGCGTCCGGCGTCATATTCCAGTCCTCCGTTGGCGCAGTTCTTAAGACAGGCCCTGCATCCCCGGCAGAGCTCGGGTTTTATCTGCGCGGTTCCGCTGGAATGCTGCTCCTTCTTGCCGGCCCTTGAACCGCAGCCCATTCCGACATTTTTGATTGCGCCTCCCAACGAGGCGAAATTGTGCCCCTTGAAATGGCTGAGACTGATGAAGACGTCCGCATCCATAATGGCGCGTCCTATCTTCGCCTCCTTTATATACTGGCCTCCTTCAACGGGGACGAAAGCTTCATCGGTGCCCTTGAGCCCGTCCGCTATTATGATGGGACAGCCGCAGCTCAAGGGGCTGAACCCGTTCTCCCAGGCGCATTCGAGGTGCTCCAGCGCGTTCTTCCTGGCTCCGGGGTACATTGTGTTGCAGTCCGTCAGGAAAGGCTTTCCGCCAAGTTCCTTGACCACCTCAACCACGGCCTTTGCGTACTGGGGACGGAGATGGGCTATGTTCCCGTGTTCTCCGAAGTGCATCTTGATGGCCACGAACTTGCCGTTCATATCGATGTCGGCTATTCCCGCCGCCTTGATGAGCGTCTGCAGTTTCTTGGGCTGGCTGTCTCCGTACTGGCGTGTATGCAGGTCTGTGAAATAAACTTTGGATTTCTTCATAACAATTCAACTTTTCATTCAAATTCGTCCCACAGGGCGTCAAGTTCCCTCCTCTCCTTTTTCGTGGGACGCCCGCTTCCGCGGTCCCTCTTTACAAAAAACGTTTCCACCGGAGCGCGCATCTTGGCAAGCTCGCTTTCCGGCGTAAGATTCTCGGCGAATTCGGGAACCAAGGATGCTCCCATACGGTTCTCGCTGAGTTTCAAAACTTTATACTGGAACTGGACAATGCCTTTGCGGGCGGAAACGAGGTCTCCAACTTTCACTGCCTTGGATGCCTTGGCATTGGTCCCGTTTATCTGCACCTTGTTTCCGTTGCAGGCGTCGGTGGCCTCGCTGCGGGTCTTGAAAACCCTGATGGCCCACAGGTATTTGTCTATCCTCTCGCTGTCCATCAGTCGAGATACATCGCTTTCCTGACTTCTTCCGCCTTGTCCGCCCCCTTGATTTTCTCCAGAATCTGAAGAGCGAAGCTGACTGCGTGCCCGGCGCTGCGCCCGGTGATTATCCTTCCGTCAGTCACCGCAGGCTGAGGGCAGTACACGGCTCCCGCCGCGACCATCGAATCCTGAAAACCTTCGAAGCAGGTGAACCTGACTCCTTCGAGATTGCCCATCTGGCTGAGTACAAGTCCCGGCGCTGCGCAAATTGCCGCCACTGTCCCTCCTGCCGCATAATGCTCCTTCATGGCCTGAATCAGGGGCCGGCAACCCGCAAGTTTCCGGCTGCCGGGCATTCCTCCGGGGAATATCATCACGTCAAAGGGGCCCGTGCCCTTGTGTCCTGAGGATAGAATGTCGTTCAGGTTGTACTCCACCCCTATGGTGACTCCGTGGGAGGAAACCACGAAGGGTTCGTCGGAAATGCCTGCCAGGCAGACGTTTACGCCGCCTCTGCGGAGAACGTCATTGGTGGCGAGGGCCTCGCAGTCCTCGAAGCCGTCCGCCAAAAAAATGTTTACTCCTTTCATAGGAGTACAAAGGTACGAAATTCAGCGAAAATTAGGTATATTTGTAGTATGGAAAATGAAAAGAAACTTTATCCTCTTCACCTGTGCACCATCCTCGACAACTATGCCTGGGGAGATGAGGAATTCAAGCTTGCCGACCTCGGTTACAAGGATTCCCTGGCGCGTGAAGGATGGCTTGCGGGCAACTCCCTGGGAGAGCTGATGGAGACCTATCTGGACAGGATGGTGGGGGACAATACCTATGAATATTTCGGCCGCCAGTTTCCGTTTCAGGTCAAGGTCCTTCATTGCAGGGGCCGCCTGCCTCTTATGGTTCATCCGGACGACACCCTGGCCGCCCAACGGTATGATTTCCTGGGCAAGGAGAAACTCTGGATTGTCCTTTCGGCGGGGAAGAACGCCGGGGCGCGGCTGGGTTTCAAACGGGATACGGACGCTACGGAACTGGTGAAACGCTGCTCCGAAGGCACGGAGGATGAGATTCTGAACAATGTGGCCCTGTACAGGGGCCAGTCCCTGCTGATTCATCCGGGTACGGTGAATTCCCTGTCGGGCGACGTGACCGTACTTGAGGTCAGCGAGTCTTCCCCTATGGATTTCTGCCTGAGCTCCGGCGGACAGGAACTCTCCGAAGAGGAATTCGACCCTGAATTCGGACTTGTGGAGGCGCTCGATTTCATAGATTACAAGGCATACAGGGCCCCTGAACCGGAGCATCACCACGGCGATATGATAGAGCGCCTCGCCTCCCTGAGCCAGTTCACGGCGAACCGGCTGACGCTCTCGGACCCTCTGCACGTCTATACGGAGAAGTTCGGCTCGTTTATGGTTTACGTCTGTCTTTCGGGCGAGGCTTCCTTGCAGACGGAAATCCCGGGACAGAAGTCCGTGACCGTTCTCAAGCAGGGGGAAACCGTGCTGGTGCCCGCCGAAGTGCCGGACTTCATACTGGCGCCCCTGACGGAGGGAACTGTTCTTCTGGAGGCATACCGCAGCCCTTCGGAAGAAAAGGACGGATACATCAATCCCGACGTTGCGGCAAGACTGGAGGATGAGGAAGAATCCTGCGGGCCGGAATGCGAATGCGGCCATCATCACCATCATCACAGTTGAGACTATGCCTAGGAACCATACCAACAGGCTCGAGCTGAGCCTTCCCAACTTCCGACACAACTACGGCTATTACCGCAGTCTGCTCCGTCCGTCCACAAAGCTTCTCGTGCTGGTGAAAGCCAATGCCTACGGCGCCGGCGCCGTGGAGATGGGAAGGCTCCTGGAGGATGCCGGCGCGGATTATCTGGCAGTGGCCACTGTAGGAGAAGGTATGGAACTGCGCCTGGCCGGGATAAGGACACCTGTCCTTGTCCTGAACCCCGGAACCGACTCGTTCGACGGAATCATTGAATACGGCCTGGAGCCTGCGCTGCCCGACGTGGAGTCCGTCAGAATCCTGTCCGAAACTCTGGAAAGGCTGGAGATGGACAGTTATCCCGTTCATCTGGCCCTGGACACGGGAATGCATCGCCTGGGCTTTATGAGCAACGAACTGGAAGCCCTTCTTTCCTGCCTGTCCCGCTGCCCCAGGGTAAAGGTCAGGTCTGTCTACAGTCATCTTTGCGTGGCTGACAGCCCGTCTCCCGATGACGATGAATATACTCTCCGGCAGCTCGGGACATTCAGCCGCAACGCCGGCATCATAGACGGCGCGCTGGGCTATCATCCCCTCTGGCACGTGCTCAACACGGCCGGAATAGAACGTTTCCCCGAGTATCAGTTCGATATGGTCAGGCTGGGAATCGGAATCTACGGCGTGGACCCGGTGCCCGGCACGGGAAGGGGGCTCCTGCCGGTGTCGTCGCTCAAGGTGGAGGTGCTTCAGGTCAAGGAACTCAAGGCCGGCGACGGAGAGATAGGCTACGGCCGCCACGGCAGGATTGCGCCTGCCGGAACCAGAATCGCAACCATACGGATAGGCTATGCGGACGGAATCAACCGTCATCTGGGCGGGGGAAACGCTTCATTCCTTGTGAACGGGCACAGGGTCCCGACCATCGGCAGCATCTGTATGGACTCCTGTATGCTCGACGTCACCGGAATTGACGTCAGGGCCGGTGACGAGGTGACCGTATTCGGAGAGAATCCGTCCGTCCGGGAACTTGCGCGCATCCTGGACACCATACCTTATGAGATTATGACATCCGTTCCGCGCAGGATACCACGAGTTATTGTTGACAAATGACACCTTTTCTGAAACAGGTCGCCTCGCACTATTCCGACAGGGGAGGTCTGGACCGGCTCTGCTTCGTGTTCCCCAACCGAAGGTCCCTTGCATTCTTCAAGAAATACCTGGGAGAATGCGTGGCCGCCGCCGGTTCCGCCATAGTGGCGCCCGCCCTCGTTACGGTGAATGACTTTTTCTACCGGCTTTCCGGAAAGACTCCCACCGACAGGGTGACCCAGCTCGTCAATCTGTACGACTGCTTCGGCCCCATCTACGCGCAGGCCACCGGACGTCAGGCGGAGACTCTCGACGAGTTCGTTTTCTGGGGAGGGGTGATTCTGTCCGATTTCAATGACGTGGACAAGTATCTGGTTGACCCGGCGGCAATATTCACCAACATAGCGGAGTACAGGCAGATGCAGACCGATATGTCTTTTCTGTCCGGGACCCAGAGGGAGGCGCTTGAAAAATTCCTTGGAAACTTCAAGACGGAAGGAGACGTCAAGACCCGCTTCCGGACAATCTGGGACCTGCTGCTTCCGCTTTACCGGAGTTTCAATTCCACCCTGGAAAAACAGGGGATGAGCTATGAAGGTCAGGTGTACCGCTCTCTGGCCGAAAGTCTGGATTCCCGGAGCGTGGCGGATATCGCCGGAAGGCATTTCCCCGACACCGGCAAATTCGTGTTCGTGGGGCTGAATGCCCTGAACGCCTGTGAGAAGAAACTTCTGACCAGGTTGAGGAATGCCGGAATGGCCGAGTTCTGCTGGGACTGGAGCGGCCCTATGATAAAGGACCCCCGTAACAAGGCATCCCTGTTCATCTCCGAAAACGTCCGGGAATTCCCGCAGGCTTTCCGTCTTGACCCTGACGGACTTCCCCGAACTTCGTTCAACGTCGTGAGCGTTTCCTCCGGCATCGGCCAGGCCAAGAGGCTTCCTTTCATTCTCGAGAAGACGGGCCGCGCCGACATTCACACCGCCATAGTCCTTCCTGACGAGAATCTGCTCATCCCTACGCTCAATTCCATACCCTCGTCGGTGGAACAGCTGAACGTGACAATGGGATATCCCATAGGCGGAAGCGAACTGTGGCCTCTGATTATGGAGATGAACGCCTTGCAGGCTCATCTGAGGCAGAAGGACGGCAAATGGCTGTTCTATCACAGGCAGGTGTGGTCCATTCTCGGCAACGGTCTGCTCAAGGCCGTGCTGGACGATGCCGGCAGGGCCGTCTGCACGAAGATTCACGAGGAATCGCGCTATTATGTTGATGCAGAGGTCTTTTCCGGAGTCAGGATACTCTCCGACATCTTCACTCCCGTAGTGAAGGATATGAATTCCACTGACCCCGGGCAAATCAGGGATATCGTCGGATATCAGCAGAAAGTGCTCGAGACTTTGGCGGGTGCGCTCAAGGAGATTGACGACATGTCCCTGGAACTGGACTTCGCCCGGGAAATCTATCAGGCGACAAGGCACCTTCAGCGCGATGAGCGCCCTATGCTTCCGTCCACCTATTTCCGCCTGCTCCAGCAACTTATGGCAGGGGCGTCCGTTCCTTTCAAGGGCGAACCCCTGAACGGGCTCCAGATTATGGGACCGCTTGAGACCAGGGCGCTTGACTTTGAGAACGTCATAATACTGAGTTGCAACGAGGGCACTTTCCCCGGAAACAGTTCCTCGTCTTCATTCATTCCCGGGGAACTCCGCAGGGGATTCGACCTCCCGACCTTCGAGTACAAGGACGCTATGTGGGCCTATTATTTCTACAGGATGATTCAGCGCGCGTCCAACGTATGGATGGTGTATGACTCCCGCACCGAAGGAGTGAAGGTGGGGGAGGAGAGCCGGTTCATCAAGCAGCTGAGCCTTCATTTCGGAGTCCGGCCCGAAGTCTGGACGGATGACAGCGTGATTTCGCCGGCTCCCGCCGAGGGTTCTGTCCCCAAGACGGAGGAGCATTTGAGACTGCTCCGTGAACGTAATCTGTCCGCATCGGCCCTCAAGAACTATCTGGATTGCCAGGTCAGGTTCCTATATGCCAATCTGATAGGGCTCAAGCCGGATGAAGAGGTCAACGAGACCCTGGATGCCGGGATGGTGGGCTCGGTGTTCCACTCCGCTATGGAAAAGCTGTACAATCGGGACATCGTGACCGATGAGTACGTAGAGTCCCTCCTGAAGGACCGGCTCTCCGTCAGGAATCTTGTAAGGAAACTGATTTGCTCGAAGACCGGCGTCTTCGAACTGGAAGGAAGGAACATAATCTATCACGACATAATCTGCAAGTACGTGAATCAGGTTCTCCGCCGCGACCTTGAACATATGCGCGCCTGCAATGTCCGAAGTTTCAAGGTGCTGGGCCTGGAACTGGAGTGCCACGCGAAGATAGGCGGACTCAAGTTCATCGGGTTCATAGACAGGCTTGACAGTTTCGTCCCGGGAGAAATCAGGGTGGTGGACTACAAGACGGGCAGGGTGACCGACCGGGATTTCCTCATCGATGACGGCAATGTGGACGATGTGGTGGGGAAACTGTTCGGAACGGACAATTCCAAGAGACCGAAGATTGCGCTGCAACTCTATCTGTATGACGTGTTTGCAAAGGAAAGACGCGGGTACGGGGGAGAAAGGATAGTCAACAGCATCTACCAGACGTCCAGGCTGTTTGTCCGGGAAGTGGAGCAGGTGGAACTGTGCGACTCTTTCTCCGAATTGATGAAACGGCGCATAGACGAACTCCTGGTCAGGATTCAGGACCCTGAAATTCCGTTTGAAAGGACAACGGACACCGCGACCTGCGAGATATGTGATTTCAAACAAATCTGTGGACGATAATGGAAATACTGAAAGCCAGCGCCGGTTCCGGCAAGACATACAGACTGTCCCACAAGTACCTGGACATCCTGAAGAACTCGTCTGAAAAAGATGCGTACAGGCACATCCTTGCGGTGACGTTCACCAACAAAGCCACCGCGGAGATGAAGAGCAGAATCCTCAAGGACCTCAAGGAAGTCTCTGAAAAGGAGTCCTGGGCGGAGGAAGCGCTGAAGTCCATCCTTCACGACTACGGTTCGTTTTCAATCAGCACCATTGACCGTTTCTTCCAGCAGGCGTTGAAGGGCTTCTCCAGGGAGTTGGGGCATTTCGCGGACTACCGCATAGAACTTGATGACGACTCTCTTGTGGCCGAGACTGTCGGCCGGATTCTCGATTCGATAACGGAAGAACGCGCCGAACTGATAAACTGGATAGAAATCAGCATCGAGGAGAGTCTGTCCAAGGGAGAGAAATTCGACATCGAGGGCGGCCTTCTCCAGATGGGCAAGCTGCTCAGGTCCGAGGAGTTCCGGGACATCTGCTCTCGGGAGGGAGTGGATGTCGAGGCTTCGTTCGACAAGGAAAGGCTCGCCGCTCTCAGGAAAGACTGCCGTTCCCTGATGGAGGAGTGCTCCGCGAAGATAGACGGAATCAAGGGGGACTGCAAGGTCGATATGTCCGGCTGGCTGACCCCGTTCAAGCCGAATTCCCCCACGCGCAGGAAGAACCCTGAACTCGCCGGGTATGTTGACTCCGTCTGCGTGGAATACAACACGGCGTACATAATCAACAGGTTGATTTACAGTCTGGGTCTGGCGGCGGAATTCAGGAAGGAGTACGACGCCCTTCTCAGGGAGAAGAACGTTATGTGCCTGGATGAGTCCAACGCCCTGCTGAAGGACATCATAGACGGCAGTGACGCTCCCTTTGTGTATGAAAAGATGGGGGTGAGATACAATGACTTCCTTCTGGACGAGTTTCAGGACACGTCCCTGCTCCAGTGGGAGAATTTCAGGCCCCTGCTGGAAGAGGCTGAATCCAGGGGCGGCGACAACCTGATAGTGGGGGATGTGAAGCAGAGCATTTACCGTTGGAGGAATTCCGAGTGGTCGCTGCTCGGCTATGAGGTGAACAGGCAGTTTCCTTCCGCCAGGACCACTCCGATGAAGGAAAACTGGCGCAGTACGCCCAATGTGGTGAAATTCAACAACGGCTTCTTCAGTTATGCGGCCTCAGCCCTGGGGGTCGGAGAACTATACGGTGACGTGGAGCAGTCCGACAGGCACGAGGAGCAGGGTGAACCCCAGGAGGGTAACGTGAAGGTGACTTTCACTTCCGACGTTCTTGGCGAGACGCTCGGCTCGGTCACCAGGGCACGGAAGGCGGGAGCCCGATGGAACGACATAGCAGTTCTGGTCCGCGGGCACAGGGAAGGCGGGCTGATTGCAGCCCATCTTCTGAAAAACGGTGTCCCCGTCATATCTTCCGACTCTCTCAACGTCAAGACCTCACTTTCGGTAAGGAGGCTTGTCTCCCTGCTTCACGCGGTGGACAATCCCGACGACGGAATCAACTCCTGGCTCGCGGCATCCCTCAATGTTACCCTTCCGGAAAGGTATCATTCCGTGGTTGACCTCTGCGAGTCCCTGTCAAGGCAGCTCAGGGCGCTTGACCCCGTGGCGTTCGACGGCGAGTCGATGTATGTGCAGGCGTTTATGGACGAACTCCAGGCCTGGACCTTCGACAACGGCAACAAACTCAAGGACTTCCTCAAATACTGGGAAGGAAAGACTCTCTTTGTGGGCGCTCCGGAGAATTCGGATGCCGTCAGGATAATGACCATACACAAGTCCAAGGGACTGGAGTTCCCCTATGCCGTCTTCGCTTTCGCCGACAGCGTCAATCTGTACAAACCTGCCGTCCACTGGTGCGCCGACGGCGGCCGACTCTATCCGGTGAACCTGTCGTCCCGTTGTCTGGACAGCAACTTCGCCCCTGCCTATGAAGAGGAGAGGAAAAAGCAGATTGTGGACAACCTGAACCTGTTCTACGTGGCGATGACAAGGGCGGAGAAATGCCTTCACGTGATTTCCGATATGCCTTCCAAGACTTTTCTGGATGATTTCAGCAAAGGCAAGTCCCGTGATTGGGTGTCCGTGTCCGAGATTCTGTACGCCCGTCTGGGAGGGAACGACTACGAGGACCCCGTGATGTACGATTTCGGGAAAATGAAACGCCGGCCTTCCGGAAAGGTGAACGTCATTCCGAATCATTACGCTTCTTATCCGCTCTCCGGTCGGCTGGTGCCTTCGACCGACGCGGTGGATTTCTTCGGTACGGAAGGTCTGGTAGGGGTTCAGGCCTCTCCGCGTCTTGACGGGATATGGCTTCACGGCATTCTGGAAAAGGTCGATTCCGCGGAGGAACTGCGCGAGGCAGTAGATTCCACCCTTGCGGACGGACAGTACAGTGATTCCGAGGCCGATTCCGCATACAGGCTTCTCTCGGAGAGGATTGCCTCTCATCCGGAATGGTTCGGCTCCGGGACTTCCCGCCGTTATTTCAACGAACGGTCTCTGATTGGCCCCGACGGCTGCGAATACCGTCCGGACAGGGTCGTGATTGACGGTGACAGGGTTGTTATAATAGACTACAAGTTCGGCGCTCCGCGGGACAGGTATGCCGGCCAGGTCCGTCACTATGTCGAACTTTACCGCAGCCTGGGGTATTCAGACGTGCGCGGATGCATCTGGTATGTCCGTCCGGACAGGGTGGAAAGCGTTTGAAAAAGTGACACATTCTTGAATAATGTTCAGGAAATTTACGTTTTGTGACAGAATTCGTATATTTGAGAACTTTTTGAAAGCCAAAGAATCAATTCTGTCTTATGAAGAAAATGTTTTTGCTTGGCGCGCTGGCCACTCTGGGCCTGCTCGCATCCTGCCAGAAGGAAGGTGCTTCTTCCGGTGAGTTTCAGCCCAACGAAGAGCTGAACGTAATAACAATCGACACACAGTCCGACAAGACTGAACTGGAACCTCTGCTTGCCCTTTCTGAGGAGATTCTCGGCATCAACCTTGAAGACGGCTATGTGGAAAAGGGGACTCCTTTGGTAATCAGGATTCTGAGGGAGTTTTTCCAGTCTGTCGGAAACTTCATCGGAGGGAATTACCAGACTCCCAAACACAGTTTCAAGTATTTCGGGAGCAGGAAGAGTTTCAGTCTTGCAATGGACCAAATCAGGGAACTGTCCTACAATTTCACCGAGTCCGATGTCCCGTACCTCAAAATCCAGCTGGGCGACGCCACAAGCCTCAAGATAGGCAGCCTGGAGGTTATGCCCGTAAGCGATTTTTATCTTGACATCCAGGGCTCCGACCGCATCAAGGGGAAGTCTTCCCTGAACCAGAAGTTTGACAACGGCCACGCGAGGGTTCTTGTGTCCGACGGTTTGTTCGTAAAGTTCGGCTACGACGGAAATTCATACGCCTTCACAATCTATGCGGACATACAGGAGACAGCGGGAACCGAAAGCGGAAACTGGGAGTCATTCGGTTTCATCTTCGGCAGATTCAAGGGATACCCTACACTCATGGACTGGTATCAGAACTCCCTCCCCATAGAGACCGACGAAATTATACCCGCATCAGTCCGCGCGTATATGTTCCCGTTAAGCAACACCTTTACATTGACATATGACTACTTCAACGATGCCGTTTTCCGTGACTTCTACATCGGTGACACAGGAGTCTCCGGTATGGTAAACAGCGAGGGGGTTTACATTGACATCAATCAGGGGAGAGTGGATGAACCCGACCCCGACTCCGACTGGATGATGGCTTCACTCTTCTCCAATGACGAGTGCGCGGTACGCGGCCTGTGGCACGACTATCTGTGGGCGAGCGTCTTCGGATGCACCCAGTCGCAGTGCAGGGCCCTTTCCGCAGAGTTCGCAAATGTCTTCGATGAGACGGACCCTGAGTGCAACATCGCTCATTACAACCGCTGGTTCGATTACGAGGGGCCGCATTGCCTCAGGATTGACGCGCCCCTTGCAATAGTTCCAAGGGCGGCGGCCGGAATGGTATGGAAGCCCGCCCTCGGTCTCAAACTGACCCTTGGCGACGGCAGTACAAGGCTGATATCCTTCGCGGAACTCTGTGCAATGGACGGTGAGCGGAAGTGGGAACTCCTTCAGGCTCTCCATTCTGTTCCCGATGATGCTCTCTCAGGAGTTTTCAGTGTGGGCGACAACAAGAAGGTACGCTTTTCGAAAGGAAACCTCCGCGCCACCTTCGACGGCTCTTCCTATGTCTGGAGTTTCGCTCCGGAACAATACGGGTATGTAGGCAATGCTTCAGGAAACACGACCATAGGGGCGCAGAGTTCGGGAGCGTCAGTGGATTTGTTCGGATGGTCAACCTCCTCCACCTTCTATGGAATCGATGAGTCTCCGGTCAGCAGTTCCTATCTTGGTGTCTTCGTCGAGTGGGGTGATGCTTATTGCAGTTCCAACGGAGTGGCTCCGGGTACCTGGCGCACCTTGACGGGCGGAAGCGACGGCGAATGGAAATATCTCATAGACAAACGTGAAAATGCATCTTCCCTTTGCAGGTACGGCGTTACAGTGTGTGACAGGACCAATTGCCTTGTCCTGGCTCCTGACGACTTTGAAGGGAACATAGAATTTGAGTATGACAGCATTACCTGGCCCGAGGCGGAGGCGGCCGGTCTGGTATGTCTTCCCGCCGCAGGCAGCCGCAACGGTCTGACGGTGGAGAATACAGGCGCCCTTGGGGATTATTGGACATCATCACCGAAAGGCACCGACCGTGCCTATGACGCTTATTTCAATCTTGAAAAGGTTGACGCTGTGGACAATGCCGCCCGCGCTCACGGTTACAGCGTAAGACTCGTGACTGACGCGTATTGACAGCAAAATCCCCGGGATGGGGCCGCGCCGTTAATACAGGGTTTATCTCAGGTCAGTGATTACCCAGGAGTCGCCGAACTCCCGGGTATTTACTTTGAATCCGCTTGAAGGAAGCGGCGGACCCACACGGATGCCGCTGATTTCGAAGTCGAAACTTTGCCCGCCCCCGGCGGCGGTGAAGGTTCCGCTTATGCCTCCGTCAGAGTAGGAGAGATTGCTCAGCATCTTCATAAGTTGCCTTGAATCATAGATGAAGGCCGGCAGCGGCGCCGCGTTCTCGATATAAATTTCTTCCTGAGGGTCCAGTATCGTCCAGAGTGTATTGCCGTCTGAGATTATTCTCTGGCCGGCAAAGTTCGCGCTGAAACTCTTTCCCTGAATGCTGAGGGACCCGGACATGGCGGGAAAGGTCCTGCCGCTGGCCCTGAACTTGAAGTTGAAACTGAGGTTTCCCGTTTTCATCCCCTCCACGAGGCTGGGAATGTCCTGCTGGCAGAATGCTCCGACGCATATCAGCAGGCAGAATAAAGTTCCGACAAATTTTTTCATCACCTTCTGTATTTGGCAAGGACTTCCTGAAGCGAGTCGAGGTCCGGCACCAGCACCTGTCTTGGCTTGGAGCCTTCCTGGGGGCCTACTATTCCGGCCGCCTCAAGCTGGTCCATTATACGGCCTGCCTTTGCATAACCCATACCAAGTTTGCGCTGGATGTCTGAAGTGGAACCCTTCTGGGAAAGGACAACGGCATTTGCCGCCTCCTCGAAACGCTCGTCCAGGTCGGACATATCGACGGCTCCTCCGGCCGTGTCACCCACGCCGTCGGCGGCTTCGGGAAGGTAGTAGGGAGTGTTGTAACACCGAGCGTACCCGGTCTGCCGGCCGATGAATTCGGTGACGGCGTCTATTTCCTTTCCGCTGACATAGCCGCACTGAATCCGTTCCGTGTCGATTCCGGCGGAGAACAGCATATCTCCGTTACCTATCAGTTTCTCTGCGCCCGGGGCGTCAAGTATGGTCTGGGAATCCACGCGGGATGCCACCCTGAAGGCGATTCTCATAGGGAAGTTGCTCTTGATGATGCCGGAAATGACATCGACGGAAGGTCTCTGCGTGGCCAGTATGACGTGAAGACCGGCGGCGCGTCCCTTCTGAGCGAGCCTGATGATGGAATTGGTGATGCTTCTGGATGCGGCCCTCGCCTCCGGAGACGCTCCGGTGGTCATTGTCAGGTCGGCGTACTCATCCACTACAACCACAAGATAAGGCAGGAATTTGTGCCCGTTCTTCGGATGCAGTTTGCGGTTCCTGAACTTTTCGTTGTAGAGCTTGATGTTGTTGACGCCTGCCTTCGAGAGCAGTTCGTACCGTTCGTCCATCTCTATGCAGAGGGAACGCAGAATCTTCTCCGCGCGCTTGGGAGTCTTGACCACCGCGCCCGCCTTGAGTTCCTCCTCGGAATTTTCCGGCAGACAGGCCATATAATGATACAGCAGGCTGTTGTAGGCGGAAAATTCCACCATCTTGGGGTCTATGAAGACGAACTTGAGTTCCGAAGGATGGCAGGAGTAAAGCAGTGAACTCACTATTACGTTGAGCCCCACTGATTTGCCCTGTTTGGTGGCTCCGGCAATCAGCAGGTGCGGCGCATCGGTCAGGTCGAACACCTTGACCTTCTGCGTGATTGTGTAGCCTATGGCCACGGGCAGGTTTGCCTTGCTTTCACGGAACGCGCTGTTGTTCAGCAGGGCCTTCAGGGGAACCATACTCGCGAAGTCGTTTGCCACCTCTATCCCCACGGCATCCGTAAGGGTGACCACCCTGACTCCCTTGGCTCCCAGGGATATGGCAATGTCTTCCTGGAGCTTCTTGATGTCCGCTATCTTCACGCCGGGGGCGGGGATGACCTTGTAGAGGGTTACCGTGGGCCCCACGATGGCGGTCACGTCGTCCAGTTTGATTCTGTAATTGTTGAGCACAGCGCGAATCTTGCAGTTGTTGCGCTGGATTTCAGCCTCGCTGACAACGTGCTTGCCGGAAGAGTGGGATTCAAGAAGTTCTATGGACGGGAACTTGTATTTTGCGAGGCCGTATATCTGGTCAATCCTGTTGTCTATGGGGCTCAATTCCTCATAGGGAACGTCCAGAACGTCCGAATCCACTATGTTGACACCTTCCGACTGTCCGTCTGCGGCTGTCTGCCCCGCATTCTCCGTTCCGTCCTCGGCAGTTTCTGTTTCTGCGTCCCCGCCTGTATCAGGCGCCGGGACGGCAGTCTCCTCTCCGGTGGCCTCCGCGCCTGCCCCGGAAGTGTCGGGATTTTCCCCTGTTACGGCTCCTTCCGCTGTTCCGGCGGGAACCCGGTCGGGTCCCTCAGTTGTGGACGGAGCAGGCTCTCTTACCAGGCGGGCGAACCACCGGCGGAACCTGCCGGAGTACAGAAAAAGCAGGCTGATGATTATTATTGCAAGGATGAGCCCGGTCACGGCTGTTCCCACGGCGGCGTCGGCCTTGGAAATGACATATGCTCCGCAGCGGCCGCCCGGGCCGTACCCGAACAGCAGTTCCTGACGGAACACTTTGCCTATGTATGCTCCCGTGAGGGATGTGACCGCGGTGACAATCAGGGACAGGAGCACGGTTCCGGCGACGGGGCCGCTGAACCTGCCGGCGAGAAGCCGGATTCCCACGGCGACAAGAATTGCTATCAGGGCGTAACTTCCTACTCCGAAGCACTTTCCTATCATAAAGAGTGAGAATGTATGCCCCAGACGCCCGGCCGCATTGGCCGCTTCAAGTTGAACGCCCTCCGCGCTGACGGACATAATGCTCATATCCTCCCTCCAGTGGATGAGGTAGGAAGTGAAGGCTATGGCCGAAAATGCGGCGGCGCCAAGCAGGACAAGTCCTATGATTCTGGATATGGACTCCCTGCCGTTCATTGTCCGGACTTTTTCTTATTCTGTCTGCGTCCCTGCCTGTGACTGTGATTCTTGCCGGGATTTCCCCCGATTCCGAGACTGGGCCTTGAGAAACTGGCATTTTCGGACAACTTGCTCAGACTGATTCCCTCAGGTACGCTGAGCCTGCCTCCGGACAGTCTTTCGATGTCCTTGAAGATGGTCTCGTCCGCTACCGAGTCCTTGTTCCAGATAAGGTACTGCTGGCGCATATAGATTGCGAGAGCGCGTATCAGCGAGTTCTTGACGTCTCCTTCCTCCTCGGAGGCGATGAGGTCTATCACTCTCTCGATGTTCCTGCCGTAGTGGGTGGCCTTGATGGGGGTGTCCTTCATCGGAAGGGGAACCGGCCTGGTGTTGAAAACCTCTTCTGCGGGGCAGGGGTAGGGTGAGTCTATGTCAAGGTTGAAGCCCGAGATGATGTAGAGATGGTCCCAGAGTTTGTGCTCGAAGTTCTCCTGCGTGTGGACCTGCGGGTTCAGGATGCCCATAACCTTGACAATGGCCCTGGCCTGCGCATTGCGCTTGTCCCTGTCTTCTATCTTCCTGAGGTCTTCCACCATCTTGAGCACATTCCGGCCGTATTCGGGCATCTTGAGCGTGTCTCTGCTCGTGTTGTAATCCATTTCGTTCATAAACGGTCAGACTGTATTCTGAAAATTGACGCTATTTCTTTTTCCTGATGCAACGAACGCTCATTGCAAGGTTGGTCTTGTCCCCCTTGCCCGCGAAGATGTTGTCGGACTCGACGTGGAAATAGCGGTACACGCCGGAGGCGGAATCATCGGTCTCGTCACCGGTCCAGAAACCGGCATACTCGCTCCAGCCCCTGAACTTGTGTGAATCGGAAAGGATATCGCAGAAACCTGTGGAAAGAGCGGCGAAATGGCTTTCGTTGGTGATTTTGACCTGGGGCCAGAACTCCCAGACAGGCTTGCCGTTGAACGATGCGTCAACCATATTCTTTCCTGCGATTCCTGTGAAAGTCCCGAACCGGGCGGCATTTTCGTCACCGCAGAATTCCGCCAGTTCCACCCAGTCGTTTTCTGAGGGAAGTTCCCAACCTTCCGGGCAGACATTTCCGTTTCTGGCTTCCTCCCAGGTATAGAACATTCCGAACAGTCCCGTCATAACTCCCGAATCGAAGCAGCGGATTCCGGATGCTTCGTACGCGAGGTTCTGCCTCATCCATCGGGTGTCACCGGCGAGCATCGTCAGGTAGGTCTTCCCGTCTCTGCTGTCAGTTATCAGGCTGTCGTCGTCGAACAGGTCGAACCCTGTCAGCGAACCCCGGTTGATGCCGGGCTTGACCACCGTCGTCGCTGAGGATGCTACGGTAGAGTAATATCCCGATGCGAATGCCCCGACCATAAGTTCAACGGTGCCGACGGTGTCCGGGACCACGAAATCGTAGTCCGGGCTGATGTCCAGGGGGTCCGATTCCCTCCTTACCGTATCCGCAACCGTCGCTTCCTTGATTTTCCAGTAGAAGCCGATTGCGGTGCTGCCGTCCTCCTTCTTCAGGTCTCCGGGAGACAGATGTATTGTCTGCCCCGGCTCTACGTATGCGGGAAGATTGACACGGATTGTTCCGCTGAAGTATTTGAGAGTGGTTACAGACTCTTCCTTTTTGCAGGAAACGGTGACCAGCGCGCAGACCGCCGCCGTAGCAAACAATATTCGTTCTAAGTTAAGCTTCATAATTGTACAATCGTACAAAGATGCACATTTTTGAGTAAAAATCCGCTACCTTTGCGCAAATACTTTGCCATCGGGCTCTATGAAAACGGTAAAATTCATATCGGTCGCGCTTGCGGCGCTGGTTATGGCGGCCTGCCAGCCCCGTTACGTGAAACTCGGGGGCTATGCCCAGGGAGGGGTCTGGGCTGTCTGCTACAACCCTGCCGGCGTGACAATGTCCCCTGCGGAAATGCAGGCGGCGGTGGACTCCATACTCAATACCATAGACACCACCCTTTCCGGCTACAACTCGAAATCCCGGCTCAGCAGGTTCAACCGCGGCGAACTGAGGGACACCGACTCTCTGTTCAGGACCGCCCTGAAAATGGCTGAACACTATTTTGAGATGACGGACGGCGCGGTTGACGCGGGGGCCGGACCTCTGTTCGACGTCTGGGGCTTCGGATTCAGCGCCGACAGCCTTCCGGACAAGGCGGCGGTGGACAGCGCGCTGCTTTTGAGCAGAGAATGGAAGGTGCTGAATTTCAACTCGTTCGCCCAAGGTTTTAGCTGTGATTTGGTGGCCTCCTTCCTGAAGTCGAAGGGAGTGGCGGATATGCTTGTGGACATAGGGGAAATCTACTGCTGCGGAGTCAACCCCGACGGCGCGGGCTGGAAAGTCGGCATAGACAATCCGGTTGACGGCAACGACAATCCGGGGGCGGACCTTCACGGCATCTGGTCTTCGGGCGGCAGGGCCTGCGGGCTGGTGACTTCCGGGAACTACAGGAAATACTATGTGGTGGACGGCGTGAAATACTCGCACACCATAGACCCCCGCACCGGATATCCCGTGTCACATTCCCTGCTCAGCGCCACTGTGGTGGCCCCCACTTCGGCGGAAGCCGACGCCCTCGCCACTTTCTTTATGGTGGCAGGATACGAGGAGGCCCGGAGATATGTCGAAAGCCGGCCGGACATAGAGGCTTACCTGATATGCTCCGACTGTGAATGGGCCTCTCCCGGCTTCACATTGAACTGATTGTTTCCATACTGAAAGCAAGAAAGCCGCACAGCCTGTCAGCCAGCTTCGGGAACAGCGCGGACGGCAGCCCCAGCGCGTCCGCGGCCAGGCAGGCGAGCGAACATCCCATAAGCCCCTCTGTCAGTGGCAGGGCAATCAGATTCGACAGGAGAAAATACCCGGGGAAGGTGCGGAATTTCAACCAGACCAGGGGAGCGGTGAAGAGCTGGCAGCTGACACTCATCGCTATGCAGGTCCATATCCGGCCTGTCAGCGAGAATCCGCCTTTCCGGGCGGGATACCAGTTTTGGAGTACGGGGAAAACGAGCGTGATTCCGCACATCGCCAGGTAGGACAACTGGAAACTGAGGGTCCTGATGCCGGAAGGCTCTATGCACAGTTGGACGAGCAGGGCGGTGCAGTAGATTTTGGCGGGGCTTCTCCTTCTTCCGGGACATAGTCTTGAAATTTCGTTCAGGCAGATGAAGATGAAGGCCCTCAGAACGGAAGGACCCGCCCCCGTCATAACCGTGTACCAGCCGCAGGCCGTAACGTTGGCCGCGGCCCTCGCCCTCCTTGCGCGGACAGAGTTGCCCAGTGCCCGTGATAGGGCGGAAACCAGGGCGTAAATCAGTCCCAGATGCATTCCGGAAAGAGCCAGGATGTGAGATGCCCCGCTGTTCCTGAAAGCTTCCTTCACGCCGCTGTCCAGCCCCGTCCTGTCCCCGCAGAGAAGCGCTTTGGAGAGGGACCCTGTCAGAGGGCTTGCGAACGGCAGCCCGTCTATTCTCCGGCAAAGTCCCTGAAACTGCGCCGAGAACGGGTTGGAAACCTTGTGGGGAAGTTCTCCCGCGGAGAGGCAGAAGGCCCCCAGGATGAAGAACAGACCGAAATAGGGAAGGATTCCGCGCGGTTTCAGTATTGCCAGCGTCCCGGCTACAGCGCAGGCAAGGGCAAGACAGACGCTTCCTCCGGGCTCCGGACCGAAGTCCAGAACCGCGGCCGCAGCCACACCTGCCGTAAAGGAAAATGAAATCCCCTCGATTCCCCGCGCCTCAACCATTCGTCGAATTTTGGCAAATCTACTATTTTTTTTAATTTTGTGTTTTCACGGAAAACAAATTTCGAAATGATAATTCTTGTAATCAATTGCGGAAGTTCTTCAATCAAGTATCAGCTGCTGGATATGAAGAACGAGGAGGTCTATGACCTTATGGCAAAGGGTCTGGTGGAGAAGATAGGTCTGCCCGACGCCAACATAACCCACAAGCCTACGGGACGCGAGCCCGTGAACATACAGGTCAGCATACCCGACCATCAGGTGGGTATGAAACTGGTGCTGGACACTCTCGTGAATCCCGAATACGGAGTCCTCAAGAACTTCGATGACATCGAGGCGGTAGGCCACAGGATAGTTCAGGGCGCCGATTTCTTCTCAGGCAGCGCGATAGTGGACGAGGACGTGCTCCGGAAGATTGAAATCTGCTGCGATTTCGCGCCTCTTCACAATCCCGCCCATCTCCTGGGCATCAGGGCGGTTTCCCAGGTGCTCCCTTCCGTTCCGCAGGTGGTGACCTTCGACACGGCATTCCATCAGACTATGCAGCCCTACGCATATATGTACGCCCTTCCCTGGGAGTATTACGAGAAGTACCGCATCCGCCGCTACGGCGCTCACGGGACATCCCACGAATATGTGTCCAGGCGCGGAGCCAAGCTGGCCGGAATAGACATAAACAATTCCAGAATCATAACCTGCCACCTGGGCAACGGAAGTTCCATCACAGCCATCAAGGACGGCAAGTGCGTTGACACCACTATGGGCTTCACCCCTCTTGAAGGTATGATTATGGGTACCCGTTGCGGTAACATCGACGCCAGCATCGTTCCCTATCTTATGAAGAAGGAGAATCTCTCTCCGGACGAGATGACGGCCGTCCTGAACAAGAAGAGCGGATTCCTCGGCCTCAGCGGCAGGAGTTCGGACCTTCGGGATATGAACGCCGCCGCGCTGGAAGGCGACGTTAAGGCCAAGATAGTCCTGAAAAAACTCACCTACGACACAATCAAGAATGTGGGGGGCTTCATCTCCGAACTGAACGGCGTGGACCTCATTGTGTTCACTGCCGGAATAGGTGAGAACAACGCCCGCCTGCGCCGCAGAATCTGCGAGAATCTCTCATACCTAGGAGTCAGGATTGACGAGGAGGCCAACATCAACGCGGCCAAGACAGGGGAGACCATAATCTCCGCTCCCGACTCCTCCGTCAAGGTTGCGATGATTCCGACCAACGAGGAACTCGTGATAGCCAGGGACACTATGCGCCTGGCTTCCGAACTGGAGGACTGATTGTTCTCCGGGGCCCCATCCTGCCAAAACCTTAGAAATCGATATATGAAAAGACTGGGATTATGCTATACCGTCAGCAATAACGGTTACGAAACACTGGACAGCCTGCATATGGAAATGAGTTGTGTGGAGGATGTCCGCCCCAAACTCTCGTTTCTGCAGTACGATGCAGGCGAAAGGTATTTCATAGTTTTCATCTCTCACTGCGCCAAGGGAATAGTGCTGGAACTCACTCTGACCAGGGCCGGAGGCCGGGGTCCGAAAGGGGATGACAACGACACGGCCAGCATCCTGATTCCTTCCGGGGTATATGTGGATGCAGCCACCCTGTCCGCTGTGGTTGAAAACGTGAAGAAAGAACTCAACGTCAGCCCTCTTCGCAGAAAAAGCATAGTCGATTCGGCATATCTCAAATATTTCGAGAAAGAATACAAGGACTCGGAGATGCAGCCCGTGAAGGAGGAGACGGGCAGGAAGGCGGGCTTCCTCAATTACGGGCCGGGAACTGATTTCCCCACCCTGGAAGACGCCCTGGGAAAGATATACGGGCTGGCGGCACTGCCGCATTCCCCTGTGATACTGCTTGATGCGGCTGACAAGGTGACTCTGCGCCCCGGTATGCCCGTGTCTCAAATCAACCCCTCCGGAGTGAAGGATTCGTCAGAGTTCAAGTCCTCACGTATACGCGTGGCGCCGAAAGCGGCGGAGGAAAGTCCTGCTACGGCTGAAAAGCCCGTCACCGCGACTGAGGCCGCCATCCCTGCTCCCGAAAAGGGCATAGAAACTCCTTCGTCGGCTCCGGAGAAGAAAAGTCGCGCCGGAAAAACGTCCGTCATAGCCGTGATTGCCTTTTTGGTGGGGGCCGGACTCGGTCTGGGAGCCGGCTCGTTCATCTGGAAGGCGGAAACTCCCGGGGACGAGGTCGAAAAAACTGAGGCTGTTGCGAAAGAGGCTCCCGGGAAGGCTCAGCCGGCCGCAGAAACCGTAGCGGACGCTCCTGCACATAAGGAACCCATCGAGGCCTGGCAGGACAAGGCGCGCTCTTACATCGACTCACACGACGTGCTTGACCGCAGGGAGGTGGAGAACGTCCTTCCCCAGCTTGTCGAGGTGTGGGATGCCCTCAATACCTTTGACGGCGAAAAACTTCAGGAACTGAATTCACAGATAGAGAGCGTGAAACTGAAGGACATCGTCAAGGAACTCCTTCCCAATCCCCAGATAGAGGGGAGGCGGCTCTGCGCCGACGATGATTTCCGAATCACGCTCGCTTCCTACGTCGGAAGAATACGGAAGACTTCCAAGTAAGGCTCTACATCGCCTGGCAGGCGGTGATTGCAATCAACTTGTAGATATCGTCCACCGAGCATCCGCGGCTGAGGTCGTTCACCGGTCGCGCTATTCCCTGAAGGATGGGTCCTATGGCTTCGGCTCCGCCAAGCCTCTGGACAAGTTTGTATCCTATGTTTCCAACTTCCAGGTTGGGGAATACCAACACGTTGGCCTTGCCCGCTATTTCAGAACCGGGGGCTTTCTTGGCGCCCACTGAAGGTACGAGCGCGGCGTCGGCCTGAAGTTCTCCGTCTATCTTGAGTCCGGGTTCGAGTTCCTTCGCCCGGGCGGTGGCAGCCACAACCTTGTCCACAACCTCGTGCTTTGCGGAACCCTTTGTGGAGAATGACAGCATTGCAACCCGGGGCTCCTGAATTCCGGCCACGCTCCTGGCCGTGCGCGCCGTGCAGACGGCAATCTGCGCAAGCTGTTCCGTGTCGGGCACAGGCGTGACCGCGACGTCACCTACAACCAGCACGCCGTCCTCCCCGTATTCGGGAGTCTTTGTGATAAGAAGCATCGCGCCGCTTACGCAGCTGATGCCGGGAGAACATTTGATTATCTGAAGCGCGGGACGCAGCGTCTCGCCCGTGGTGGAGAGCGCTCCGCTTATCTGACCGTCGGCGTCTCCGTTCTTGATTATCAGACATCCGAAGTACAGGGGGTTGAGCACAAGCTTTGCGGCTTCCTCGGGAGTCATCCCCTTGTTCTTGCGGAGTTCATAAAGGAGATTCCTGTACTCCTCTGTCTTTTCGCTGGTCGCGGGGTCTATGATGGTGGCCTTGCCTATGTTGCCCAGTCCCAATTCCCTGGCCCTGGCCATAATTTCTTCCCTGGAACCTATGAGTATGATGTCGGCTATGCCGTCGGCCAATGCCTTGTCCGCCGCCTTGATGGTCCTTTCTTCAAGGGATTCGGGGAGTACAATGCGCTGTCTGTTTGACTTTGCGCGGGAAATGATGTCTTCTATCAATGCCATATCTTTTGTGTTTTACTGTTATTCGAAAAATGAAAAATGAACTCTGCCGTATATCTTCTCCTTCCTGAATCTCGGGTGGGATGTGAATGAATGCTCGTCCCCGTGTTCCAGGATGAGGTAGCGCTCCGGGTACAGGATGTCCTGGCTGAAAATCTTGTCAGGGATACCTTCCAACCCTTCCAGGGCATAGGGAGGGTCCGCGAATATTATGTCGAACTTTTCACGGCAGATTGGGAGGAAATCGAAAACGTTGTCGCGTACCGCAGTGAGATTTCCGATTCCGAGCCGCTGCGCCTCAGTCCGTATGAAGGTGGCGTTTTCCCTTGCCATCTCCACGCAGTAAACCATCGAGGCCCCTCTGGACGCGAACTCAAACCCCACGGCACCTGTTCCGGAGAACAGGTCCAGAACCTTGAGTCCGTCGAACTCGTACTCGTTGTCAAGCACATTAAAAAGGCCCTCACGGGCAAAATCCGTGGTGGGCCTTGCTTTATATCCTGCAGGAGGAATTATGGTCTTGCCCTTGAGGGCGCCTCCGATTATCCTCATAGGAGTCTGCCGTTACTCCCAGTTTCCTGCGTTGTTGTTGGGTGAGTCTATGGAGCCGACCTGAAGTCCCTCATACCTGTTCTTGTCGCGGCAGTCAGCCTTTGCGTTGATGATGAGCTGCTTGTCGAGACCCTTGAGGAGGATGTCGTAGGGAACGTCAGCCTCGAAAAGGGGAACTTCCACGCCTGAAACGGGCTTTACGACAGCCTTGAGCACGACGGGTTTCTTTCCTGAGAAGGGAATGTATCTGAGTGAGTCGGGAATGAAATCTTCACGATTGTGGAAGATTGTGTCCTTCACTGCAATCTCGCTCCTTGTGGAGAACACGAGGTTCTTCTCGCCGGCGAAATATCTTGCCTTGAGGTCTTCGATTGTAGCGCCCTTTTTCTTGAGCTGCTCGGTGTTGGCAACCGCGAGTGAGTCGTCGGCTGAACCAACCTGCAACATCACCTCCATCTTGCCGTTGCTGTAGAAGTTCAGGAGGGAGTCGATGTTGTCGGTGTACTTGCCTGTCGTTGACTTGTACGCCACCTCGAGTGTCCTGATGTCCTTCAGGCGCTGAACCGCGACGCTTTCACGGTAAGCTTTCTGCTTGTTGAACCTTACGGGCTGCATGATGCTGCTGTAGATGAGATAAACGATGCCGATGCAGGCGAGCAGCAGCACTATCTCAACGATAATCTTTGTGGACTTGTTCATATGGTTTGATTTTGATAATTCCAAAGTCGTACAAAGTTAGCGAATCGATTTAAATAATGCAATATTTTTCTTAATTTTGCCACTGGAAAAACTTTGAATGGATGGAATCCGTTACGGATGTGAAAATACTGCGCTTGGCAAAGATGCTGGAAGGCGACGGAGGCGTCGCGCTGGTTTCACATCTTCGTCCGGACGGGGACGCCCTGGGCAGCCTTGCCGCGGCGGCTTCCTACCTGGACGCCGTCCTCGGGAAGGAAGTGACCGTCCTTGTGGATGATGACGTTCCCCAGGGACTGGGCTTCATTCTGGACGGCATATCCTGCAGTTCTGACTGTTCGGCGCTGGATTCCTGTTCCCTTGTCCTGGCGCTCGACATAAATTCGCTGGACAGGACGGGGCGCTTCGAGCAGGCTCTGCGGGAGTGCGGGGCGCAGAAGGTTCTCATCGACCATCATCAGAACACCGCCGTTGAAGAATTCGACCTTGTGTTCAGCAGCGTCGAGGTTTCATCCGCCTGCGAACTCGAGTACCGGGTGCTGAAAGCCCTGGAAAACGGGAGCTTGGAACGGATTCCCCTGAAGAGTCTCACAGCGCTGATGTGCGGAATGACCACGGATACCAACAATTTCGCCAACTCCGTATGGCCCTCGACTCTGCAGATGGCGTCGGAACTGCTGGCCGCCGGTGTCGACAGGGACGGTATCATAGACAGGATTTTCAATTCCTGCCGCGAGAACCGTGTGCGGGCCGTCAGTTACCTGCTCAGCAACAAACTCGTCATAGACGGGAAGTTTGCGTTCGTGGTCGTGAATGAGGAGGACAGGCGACGCTTCGGACTTCGGGACGGAGAACTGGAGGGTATGGTGAACATCCCCCTGAGCATCGCCGGGGTCAGGTTGAGCGCCACTTTCACGGAAGATGACGGCTTCTACCGGGTGAGCCTGCGCAGCAAGAAGGACGTGTCCGCCATCCGCTTCGCAAGGCAGTTCTTCCACGGAGGTGGTCACGAACAGGCCGCGGGAGGCAGAATCCATATCCCCGGGGACCTGCGTGACAAGAATGAAATACAAGCTTATGTGACCGGTCTTGCGGCACGATTCCTGCAGGAAAATCCGGCCTGATTCGTTTGAATATGAAAAGAAAACTAGCATACTTTTTTGTGGCCTGCGCCATTCTGGCTCTCTGTCCTGCCTGCGCGAAGCAGGGAACGACTGAGGTCAATGATGCAAACCTCAGATACTGGAAAGCCTGGGTGAATACCGGGAAGGCCGAGCATCCCGAATATCTGTGGCAGAAGACCCCGCTCGGCTCCTATATTCTTGAGAGTGAGGGAGGCGAGGGCGCCCCGTTGGGTTCGGATGCGCTGGTCTCCTACCTGTCCGTCTATTACACAATCAGCGACATTGACGGAAATATAGTCACATCCAACCGTGAGGAAGTTGCAAAGCAGCTCGGAACCTATTCGGAATCGGGTTATTATGACCCTGCCGTGTGGAAGAGGGGCGCCGGGAGCATTCCTCCGGGTTATGACGAACTCATCTCCATAATGGCGCCCGGCCAGAGAATCAAGGCCGTCCTTCCCGGCTGGCTGACAGAGACAAGCTACGTGGTCTACAAGACTGAGGAAGAATATGTAAAGAATGTGTCCGGTACGCCGTATATGCTTGACATTCAGGTGGTCAGCGGAATATTCGACTTGGATTTGTACCAGAGGAACCAGCTGGTGACCGCCGCGCGGCGGCTGTACGGCGTCTCGCTTTCCGAGGCTGACACCGTCTCCACGGGCCTTTACTACATTCAGCTTGCGGAGCCCACGGACACCACCGCTTTCACGTCCGGTGTCACGGTGCAGGTGGATTATGTCGGGCGTTTCCATACCGGCCGCTGCTTCGACACGTCTGTCAAGGACACCGCCAAGGTCTATCATCTTTACAACTCTTCATCGACATACTCTCCGCTGTCGGTTAACTGGGGTGACGACGCCTCCTCGATTACCGTGGGAGACCAGCAGACATCTCTTATCAGCGGTTTCCAGCGGGCTCTTTTCAAAATGAAGACCGGAGAGAAGGGAGCGGCTTTGTTCGTGTCGGACCTCGGCTACGGAGGGACGGGTTCCGGGAAAGTTCCCGGGTACAGCCCGTTGATTTTCGAAATTGAAGTACTGGGGAAAAAGTAGATGCCGGCGGAACAGAAGGTCCCTACGGAGTTGGGGACCGAAAAAATAAGCAGACTCCTCAGAAAATACGCGGTCCCCGGTATAATTGCCCAGACAGCATCCTCCCTCTACAATATGGTGGACAGCATCTACATCGGGCACATCCCCGAAGTGGGTACAAGCGCCATATCCGGACTTGCGGTCACCTTCCCCCTGATGAACCTGTCAGTCGCGCTCGGAGCTCTCGTGGGGGTCGGCGGGCTGATGATGATTTCCGTGCTTCTGGGTCAGAAGAAATACGATGACGCCAGCAAGGTGCTTTCCAATGTGCTCAGCCTGAACATCATAATAGGCCTGCTGTTTATGACGCTCTGCCTGATATTCCTGGACCCCATCCTGATTTTCTTCGGAGCCAGCCCCAACACCCTGCCGTTCGCGCGGGAGTATATGCAGATAATCCTTTCCGGCAACGTGGTCACGCACCTGTACTTCGGACTCAACGGCACAATCCGCGCGTCCGGGCACCCGCGCACTGCAATGGGGCTTACCCTGTTCACGGTGATTCTCAACGCGGCGCTCGACCCGCTCTTCATCTTCGGATTCGGAATGGGTATGAAGGGAGCGGCCACGGCCACGGTGCTCTGCCAGGTGGTGGCGCTGTGCTATGTTCTCAGGTTCTTCTCCAGGAAGGACAGGATTCCCCATTTCACGAAGCCTGTCTTCAGGGTGAACCTCGATGTTGCGAAGAAGTCCATGGCGTTGGGTATGAGCCCGTTCCTGATGAATGCCGCCACCTGCCTGGTAACTCTGATAATCAACCAGCAGCTGGCGAAGTACGGCGGCGACCTTGCCATAGGCTCCTACGGAATAGGCAACAGGATAACCTTCATCTTCGTTATGGTGGTCCTGGGAATTACGCAGGGGATGCAGCCCATAGTGGGATACAATTACGGGGCGCGGCTTTACGGAAGGGTGAAGGAAGTGCTCTGGCAGACTGTCCTGTGGGGCTTGGTCACCACCGTCCTGTGCTTTCTGGTATCCGAATTCGCTCCGGGTTTCTGCGCGAGCCTCTTCACCGACGACCCCGAACTCAGGGCCAGTGCCCGCAGATGTCTGATGGTGATGAACGCCGGTTTCGCAATAGTGGGCTTCAGTATGGTGGTTTCGACCTTTTTCCAGTGCATAGGAATGGTCAAGCTGTCCATTTTCCTATCGCTGTCCAGGCAACTGTTTTTCCTTGTGCCCCTTATGTATGTCCTGCCCCTGTGGATGGACGTTGACGGAGTGTGGATAAGTTTTCCCATATCGGACGCCATTGCCGTCATAGCCTCGCTGATTTGCTTAATCTGGTTGCTGGGCAAGTTCAAGGGCCTCAAGGACGGGCAGGACTCCGCTGTCCTGGGCGGACAATTATAAAAATACGGCAAAATGAGAAGAAAATCGTTGATATGCGCATTGCTCGCGTTGGTATGCTTCAGGGCCTCTTCCCAGGATATGAACCTGAGACTCAGGAACTTCGATTCATCCTATCCCGGAGTCGAGGAACTGGATTCCAGGGTCCTGTCGTTTATGCGGGAATGGAGGCTCAAGGGACTCTCCCTTTCAGTGGCGCGCAACGATTCTCTGGTATTCTCCAAGGGTTACGGATGGGCGGATGAGGAGGCTTCAGAGTCTATGCGCCCCGGTTCCATCATGAGGGTGGCCTCGGTTTCGAAACTCATAACGGCAATCGGAATAATGGTGCTGGTGGACAGGGGGGAACTCTCGCTCAGGGACAGACTCTTCACCGAGGACGGGCTGCTCAGCGAGTTCAGGGACTGCATCAGGGATACCACGGCGTATGCCATAACCGTGGAGAATCTTCTCAGGCACGAGGCCGGCTTCGACGAAAGGAGGTTCGACCCGATGTTCTCGACCGAGCAGGTGATGAAGCATTACGGCCTGAAGAAGATACCCGGCGCCGGCGACATTCTCCGCTGCATCCTGTCGGAAAGGCTGGCGTTCTATCCGGGAACGGACAAGCGTTACAGCAATCTCGGCTATGCGGTCCTTTCCCTTGTGATAGAAAAAGTCACCGGCAGGTCCTACGAATCCTGGATTCAGGAGAATGTGCTCGAACCCGCGGGATGCTTCGATATGCACATAGGAGGCAACTACCTTTCCCAAAGACTTCCGGGGGAGGTGCGCTATTATCCCAGCGAGACGAACGCGACCGCCCGTGAGTACAACGGCTCCGGAAGAACGGTCAACCGCTCGTACGGAGGTTCCAACATAACCGCCCTCCAGGGGGCCGGGGGCTGGGTGGCGTCCGCTCCGGAACTGGCGCGGCTGGTTTCGTCAGTGAACGGGTGCCCGATTCTGAAAGACATAATTTCCGCGGAGTCGGTGGCCGATATGACAAGATACTATGACGAGAGCACATATCCCCTGGGGTGGATATCGGTGAATCCCGACGAGGGCTGGACCCGTACCGGAACCCTGGCTGGAACCACGGCGCTCATAAGGGTGTTCCCCGACGGAGAATGCTGGATTGTCCTGACGAACACCGGAACCTGGAAGGGTCCCGCTTTCTCCCGTCATACGAAGGAGTTCGTCGGTGAGTGCAGGGAAATGGTGTATTACAGCCTTCCGGCCCAGAATCTTTTCTAAAGTCCCTTCGCCTTCCCCTCGTCCCAGATTCTGTCCATCTGCTCGAGCGTGAGCCGTTTCAGTTCGATGCCCTTCTTCAGGGTGTTCTGTTCAAGGTAGCCGAATCTGCGCCTGAATTTGTCACAGCTGCCGTTCAGGGCGGCTTCCGGGTCGATTCCGTACAGACGTGATGCGTTGATGACTGCAAACAGAAGGTCTCCGAACTCTTCTTTCATATGTTCGGCGTCCCGCTCGCCGCAGGCCTCCAGGACTTCGGAGAGTTCCTCCCTGACCTTGTCCCACACGTCTTCCTTCTTTTCCCAGTCGAATCCGCATCCTCTGGCTTTTTCCTGCATTGACAGAGCCTTGAGCACGGCGGGCATGGTGTCCGGGATGCCTCCGAGCACAGTCTTGTTGCCGTCTTTCTCCCTGGCCTTGACCAGTTCCCAATTGTCCGCTATCTCCTTCGCGCTGGGCTTTTCCGAATCCTCAAGCACGCTGCCGTCAGGGCCGAACACGTGAGGGTGGCGGAAAATCATCTTGTCGCAAATCTTTTCGATGCAGTCTGCAATGTCGAATTCCCCCTTCTCCTGCGCGATGCGGGCATAGAACACAAGGTGATACAGCATATCGCCTATCTCCTTGGCTGTCTGATTGCTGTCTCCCTTGAGGATGGCGTCGGAAAGTTCGTAAACCTCCTCTTCAGTCAGGGGCCTTATGCTTTCCATTGTCTGTTCCGCGTTCCAGGGACAATTTTCACGAAGGGCGTCCATTACGTCCAGAAGGCGTCCGAAGGCCTCTGTCTTTTCAGTTTTGCCGTGCATTGAAATAATCTTAAATTTGCAGCGCAAAATTAACAAATATTTTCCGTGAACTGGAAAGAAAGGACAGAATTGCTTCTGGGCAGGGAAGGCGTGGACAAACTCCAGTCCGCCAGGGTGACCGTGGCCGGCGTGGGAGGAGTCGGAGCCGCGGCCGCAGAAATGCTGGTCAGGGCCGGAGTGGGCCATATCACGCTGATAGACAGCGATACGGTGAGCCTGAGCAACCTGAACCGGCAGCTCATAGCGCTGAACTCGACCGTGGGGCTTCCCAAAGTAGAGGTCCTGCGCGACAGACTGCTGGACATAAACCCTGAACTTGACATCGAGACAGTGCGGTCCTATGTCTCGGAAGGCGATATGCCTCTGGGACATCCGGATTTCGTGGTGGACGCAATAGATACGCTGAGCCCCAAGATTGCCCTGATTCAATACTGCCTGCGGGAGAACCTGCCTCTGGTCAGTTCGATGGGCGCCGGCGCCAAGATGGATGCCACTGCGGTGAAGGTCGCGGACATATCCCGGACTTGCGAATGTCCTCTTGCGCATATGCTCCGCAAGCGTCTGCACAAGTTGGGCATAAGGGAAGGATTCAAGGCCGTTTTCTCCACCGAGAAACCCGTGACAGGGGCTACGGTGAATGAGGAAAGCCGCAACAAGAAGTCCCAGGTGGGCACCGTTTCCTACCTTCCGACCGTGTTCGGCTGCGTCTGCGCGCAGGTGGCAATTGAACATATTGTCAAATAGATTTGCTATATTTGCAATCCTATGTACAGAATCAGAGAGGTAACGAGCAAAAAGGACCTGAACAAGTTTATCCGCTTTCCGGACGAACTCTACAAGGGATGCCGTCAATACGTGCCCGCTCTGCATTCCGACCAGAAAAAGTCTCTGACTTCCGTTTCCTCGCTGAGTTACTGCACGCGCAGGATGTGGTTGGCCGAAGATGAGAAAGGCAAGGTCGTGGGACGAATCTGCGCCATAGTGAATCCAAGGTACAACCGGCGATACAATCTGCACAGGGTCCGCTTCGGATGGTTTGACACCATAGACAGCGCGGAGGTGGCCGGCCTGCTCGTGGGGACTGCCGAGAAATGGGCCCTGGAACAGGGTATGGACGAGATTCACGGACCCCTGTACTACAATACATTGGGCAAGCAGGGGATGCTGGTCGAGGGTTTCGACAACGTTCCGCCGTTCAACTGCATCTACAATTACCCATACTACGTCAGGCTCATCGAGGAACTCGGCTTCCGGAAAGAGTGCGACTGGGTCCAGTACAGGATGCCTGCCGGCCAGGGAGTTCCCCTGAAGACGGAACGGTTGTCGGCGCTTCTCAAGGAGAAATACAGTCTCCATTTCGGAAATCTTGACGAAATCAAGAGGAATCCGGAGAAAGTTCGTGACTTCTTCCGGGTTTACAACGATTCATTCGCCGGTTCCGTTTACAATTTCATACCTTTTACGGATGAGGAAATAGAGGAGGAGGCTGCTTCCGTGATGCCCTATGTGTCGGACAAGGCAAGTTGCGTGATTCTGGATTCCGAGGACAGGCTTGTAGCGTTCGGAATTTCGTTCCCGTCCATTTCAAGGGCCCTGCAGAAGGCCCGGGGCAGACTTTTCCCCTTCGGATGGTTCCATCTCCTGAAAGCCCTGAACAATTACGAGGTCACTGACCTTATGCTCCACGGCGCGTTGCCCGAATGGCAGAACAGTGGCGTGAGCGCAGTCTATTACAAGGAAATGAGCGAGAAGGCCAGGAAGATAGGCAACAGGTGGGCGATATCGAACCCCCAGATAGAAAACCGCAGCGCCGCCAATCTGTGGAACAGCTACGACCACGAGCTGTATATGAGACGCAGGTGCTACATTAAGAAAATAAAGTAATGGCAGACAACTCTCTACTTGAAAAAGTCCTCTCCCTCGAGGGAAAATACCAGTCTCTCCAGGCCCAGCTCTCTGACCCTGAAGTCATTTCCGATATGAAGAGGTACGTCCAGCTCAACAAGGATTACAAGGAACTGGAGCCCATCATCAAGGCGGGGAAGGAATACGAGAAGGTGCTTGCCGAAATCTCGCAGGCCAAGGATATCCTGATGAACGAGAAGGACGAGGACCTCAGGGAAATGGCGAAGGATGAACTTTCCGAGCTTGAACCCAGAATACCCGAGATGGAGCAGAACATCAAGATTCTTCTCATTCCGGCCGACCCTGACGACGGAAAGAACGCGATGGTCGAAATACGCGGGGGTACCGGGGGCGACGAGGCTGCCATCTTTGCGGGCGACCTGTTCCGTATGTACCAGCACTTCGCGGAGGCAAAGGGCTGGAAGTTGGAAATCACCGACCAGACCCCCGGCACCTCCGGAGGTTTCAAGCAGATAGTGTTCAAACTGAGTTCCGCAAATGACGGAGTCTATGGGATAATGAAGTACGAATCCGGAGTTCACCGTGTACAGAGGGTCCCCCAGACTGAAACCCAGGGCAGAATTCAGACATCCGCCGCGTCTGTCGCGGTATTCCCGGAGGCGGGCGAGTTCGACGTCGACCTGAAATGGGACGACATCCGTCTGGACCTCTTCTGCTCGTCAGGTCCCGGAGGACAGGGCGTCAACACGACGTATTCCGCTGTGCGCCTCACGCACATCCCGTCCGGCCTTGTGGTTCAGTGCCAGGAGGAACGCTCCCAGCTCAAGAACAAGGACCGCGCGTTCGAGGAACTCCGCACCCGCCTGTACAACCTCGAGCATCAGAAATATCTGGACGGAATTGCCGCCAAGCGCAAGACTATGGTCAGCACAGGTGACAGGAGCGCTAAAATCCGCACCTACAACTATCCGCAGGGGCGCGTGACCGACCACCGCATCAACTGGAGCATGTACAACCTTCCCGTCTTTATGAACGGTGACATACAGGAGTGCATAGAGCAACTCCAGATTGCAGAGAATGCGGAACGCCTGAAAGAAGCCGGGGAATAAACCTCACACTTTGCGGAAAGCGATGCACCCGTTGGCTCCTCCGAATCCGAAAGAGTCTGAAATGCCGAGAGTAATCCCGGCATTCACTGCCTTGTTGGGAGTGTAGTTGAGGTCGCATTCCGGGTCCTGTTCGTCCAGATTGATTGTGGGAGGGACCGTGGAGTTCTCTATGGCCTTGATGGTGACAATGGCTTCTGCGGCTCCGGCGGCACCCATCATATGGCCGTGCATAGACTTGCTGCTGCTGATGTGGAGCCGGCTTGCGAAGTCTCCGAACGCAATCTTGTAGGCCCTTGTCTCCGTGATGTCGTTGAGGACGGTGCCCGTACCGTGCGCGTTGACGTAAACGCAGTCTTTTGAAGGGTCGAAACCGGCTTCCCGGCAAGCCTGTCTGATACATTCCGCCTGGGTGGAGCCGTCCGGGCGGGGAGCGGTGGCGTGGTAGGCGTCGCAGGTTGCGCCGTATCCCACTATTTCAGCATAAATCCTGGCGCCGCGTGCCTTGGCGTGCTCGTATTCTTCCAGCACAAGGACGGCGGCTCCGTCGGAAAGTACGAATCCTCCGCGCTTTGCGTTGAACGGAAGGCTGGCTCTCTTGGGGTCGGCCTCGCGGGAGAGCGCCCTGCAACTTGCGAATCCCGCCAGTCCCATAGGGATGGTGCAGTGGTCGGAGCCTCCTGAAATGATGGCGTCCGCATATCCGTGCTTTATGGTCCGGTAGGCTTCTCCAAGAGCGTGGGTGGAAGTGGCGCAGGCGGAAACTATGTTCATACAGGGGCCGTAGGCCTGATAGGCGGTGGCTATGTGCCCCGCCGCAATGTTGGGTATCGTCGTGGGAACGAAGTTGGGGGATACCCATTCTCCGGACGGGGTCTCCAGCATTTTCGCCACTTCCCTGAAGGTGACTGAGAATCCGCCTATTCCGGAACTGACGTTGACGCCGAGCCTGTAGTTGTCTATGTTCTGTCCCGCCTTGAGTCCGGAATCGTCCATAGCCTGTTTTGCGGCCGCCATTGCGAAGAGGGTGAAATTATCCTGTTTCCTGATGAAGGGCTTGTCCATTCCGAAGTCTTCCGGATGGAAGTTCTTTATCTTTCCGCCGATTTTTACGACCAGATTGTCAACCGGAAATTCTGTGATTCTGTCCAAACCGCAGACCCCCTCTCTGACGTTCTTCCAAAAATTGTCGACATCGTTGCCCAGGCAGGAAATGATGCCCATACCCGTCACTACCACTCTTCTGTTCATATTGTCTCAAGTTATCAATCTACAAATATAATTAAAAATATCGTATATTTGCTTTGTTAATCGTGTAGGGATGTCGGCGTTCGATAAAATACCGGATTATCTTCTGGAAAAATTCCAGTTGACCGCAACGGTCGTGTTCGCGGCCCTGTTCTCACTGGTTTTCCTTCTGGTCCATATCCCTTTTTCCGACAGTGTCTGGTTCGAACTGGCCCTGACGGATGCCTTCGCCGTCACCGTGGCCTTTTTCCTGATATCCGTCGCGGTGGTTGCCGTGAGCAAGCGCCTGATGGCTCTCACCCGCGGAAAGATTAATCTGACGGTGCTCCAATACGTGTGCTGGAATTTTGCCGAAGTGGTGGTGATAGCCGCACTGTACACGCTGTTCACCGTAGAAGGCTCCAGGTTGGGGTTCTTCACCCTGGATGACACGGGCAACGACTATATTTTCTTCAACGCCCTGCTGTATCTTGCCGTTTCACTGGGCGTCCCTTACCTGGTGGCCGCGCTGTATTTTGCAATCAACGACAAGAACAACACAATCCGCCTGCTCAACTACGGCAACGTGGTCAGCGACGAGGAACCGGTGCCTTTCAAGGAAAAGAAAATCACACTGGCGGACAACAACGGACTGATAAAGCTTTCCGTCAGTCTGGCAAACCTCCTTTTCATAGAGTCGGACGACAATTACATCAAGGTGTGGTACCGCGCCAACAGCGGGGAACTGAAGCAGTATATGCTGAGGTGCAAGCTCAAGACCATTGAGGAAAGCTTTGCCGGCAGCGGACTTATGCGCTGTCACAGGAAATACATTGTGAATATGTCCCAGGTCAGTCTTATGACCAGGGACAAGAACGGATATGTCCTCGACCTGGATGAGGTCGGGGTGGATCCCATACCCGTATCCAAGACTTATGAGGAGTCGGTACTGGCTAAATTCAATTCAAGATAATATGTGGCAGAGAATTCAGACACTTTATATGCTTGTCGCGCTGATTCTGATTGCAGTGGCGGCGTGCTTCGCCAAGGAGATTCCCTATATCGTCCTTCTCGTTCTGGGCGGGCTGTGCAACCTGCTGCCTGTCTTCATGTTCAGGCACAGGATGCTGCAGCTCAGGCTCGTAATCTTCGGAGCCGTTGTGCTGCTCGGCCTTCAGGTGTGGATGGCGGTGGATTACTTCACTGCGGAGGAGACGGTGCAGTTCAACTATTCGATGGTGGTTCCCGTCATCGCCGCAATCCTTGATTTCCTTGCGGTGAGGGGAATAATGTCGGACGAACTGCTTGTGCGCAGCGCCGGAAGACTCAGGGCCTCCAGAAAAAAGAAATAGCGGGCCGGCCCGCTATTTCTTTTTTCTGTGATAGAGTGAACCCGGTCCGTTCTTGCCCATTCCTATGGGTTCTATGTCGGGACTGCTGACCGTCGCGTCCACTATGTTCCTGTTTCCGTTCATAATGTTCCCGGTGATGAACTCTATCTGGAGGGGAACAGTCTTGGCCATGCTCCCGGCAATTTCGTGTCCGTATCCGTCGAACCTTATGGTGTTGTAGTTGTATCCTCCCTTTTTCAGAGACTTGGTGAGGACGTCGGTGCCTGCGAAGCGGTGGTTGAAGAACCATATCTGCCTGTAGTCCACCAGACGGTCCACAGTGCCGTGCAACAGGAGGTGGGGACAGGGTTCCTTTTCATATTTGATGTCTCCCACGTGGGAGAATATGGCTCCGGAGAAGGACATTACCCCGGCGAAATTGAAGAAGGAGGGAATCACCTGCGCGCGTTCTGACCTGTTGCACAGTTCCCATTCCGCGTGCAGCACCGTGATTGCGCCCGCTGAACTCCCGCACAGGACTATGTTGTCCGGGTCTATTCCGTGCTCCCGGCCCTGTTCGATGAGCCAGATGGTGGCGCTGTACAAATCTTCGGTGGCCGCCGCGATGGCTCTGTCCAGTTTGCCGGGGAAAGACAGGTCCAGCCCGCTTTTCAGGCCTTTGAGTCCAAGCCTGTAATCTATCGCGATTATCCGGAATCCGTTTTCCGTCATTGCCTTGTAATAGGGAAGAACATAGCCTTCGCTGCGGGAACCGCCCATGAATCCGCCTCCGAATACAAACAGGATGGAAGGTTTCTGCTTGCCGTCGATTGAGGTCTGGCTGCCTTCCGCGGGTTCGTATATGTCCAGAAACAGGTCACAGGTGTCACGGTGGGCATACAGATGGGTTGAGGAGGGAAGGATGACAGGTTCCTGCCCCCAGCACTGGAGCGCGCAGGCGAACGCCGCGGCGATGACTGAAATGATGATTCTTTTCATTTGTTTTCTGATTTAACTGTAGATTTCCGGCGCCTTGACGCTGAAGGTGCCCAGGACTTTGGCCGGTGTCTTCTCCTCCGGGGCCTTTTCCTGTACGGGGGCGAAGCCGGACGAGACGGAATCATAATCTATGCCAAAAGACGCCAGGACGTGCATCGTACGGCACTTTGACGTCTGGCAGATGGCCATCAGCAGATGTCTGGAATCTGCGCTGGACGAGCCGGTCCTGACGGCCTCGAACATGGCCTTGTTCAGAACGTTGGCGGAATCCCGGTCCAGGGACACTTTCTCCTCCTCGTTGTAGGGAATGCTCTTTTCCCTGAAGAGCACGCTCTCCACATCCTTCCTGAGCGCGTTCGGGTCTATTCCCTTCTCGAGGAGAATGACGGACGCCCGGCAGTCCGGATGCCTCAGGATGCCCAGGAAAAGGTGGTCCGGGGTGATTGCGTAGCACCCCGTCCGCATCGCCTCTTCCCTCGCATAGGCCACGATAGTGTTGAACTCGTCGGAAATCTGCATTTTTCGGTTTTAAAAAGTGAACAAAAATACAAATTAAATCGGATTTTTTGTTAAATTTGCGTGATAATAAAAAAAGTGATTTTAATGGAGGAAGAAGTAGTACACGGTTTGATTGAGCCGGTCGAGATAGACCGGGAAATGCGCTCGGCCTACATCGACTATTCTATGTCTGTCATAGTGTCCCGAGCCTTGCCCGACGTAAGGGACGGACTCAAGCCCGTTCAGAGGAGAGTGTTGTTCGGAATGGACGGTCTGGGGCTGTCATACGGCGGCCAGACAAAGAAATCCGCGCGTATAGTCGGCGAGGTTCTCGGTAAGTTCCACCCGCACGGGGACAGCAGCGTCTATGACGCGATGGCCCGTCTGGCGCAGGACTGGAACCAGCGCTACCCTCTGGTGTTCGGCCAGGGAAACTTCGGTTCGATGGACGGCGACCCCGTGGCCGCGATGAGATATACTGAAGCCAAGCTTGCAAAACTTACTGAGGAGGTGCTTGGAGACCTGGACAAGGATACTGTCGATTTCCAACTCAATTTCGACGATTCCATTATGGAGCCCACCGTGCTTCCCACAAAGATTCCGCTCCTGCTTCTCAACGGTTCCGCAGGCATTGCCGTGGGTATGGCCACGAATATGGCCCCGCACAACCTGTCCGAATGCTGTGACGCGATATGCGCGTACATAGACAACCCCGAAATAGACACCGAGGGGCTTATGGAGCACATCAAGGGCCCCGATTTCCCTACGGGCGGCATCATTATGGGCCGGCAGGGCATCATAGACGCATACAATACGGGTCGCGGCAGAGTGGTGATACGCGCCAAGACCGAAATAGAGGAGTCTGAAAACGGCAGGGAATCCATCGTGGTGACGGAAGTCCCCTATATGGTGAACAAGGCCGAGATGATAAAGCGCATCGGCGAGATGGTGGGGGACAAGAAGATAGAAGGAATCTCCGACATCAAGGAACTCACCAGCCGCGAGGGAATACGTATAGTGTTCACGCTGAAAAAGGATGCGAACGCCAACGTGGTGCTCAACACCCTGTTCAAGTACACGGCGCTCCAGTCAAGTTTCTCCATAAACAACGTCGCCCTGGTCGACGGCCGTCCCCGGACGCTGTCACTCAAGGAACTCATAGCCAATTTCGTGAAGTTCCGCCACGAGGTCATAGTCAGGCGCACCCGTTTCGAGCTTGACAAGGCTCAGAAGAGGGCCCATATCCTGGAAGGTCTCATCCGCGCCATCGACGTAATCGACGAGATAATAGCCATAATCAAGAAGTCCGCCACGGTGGACGACGCGAAGGCTGAACTCCAGGAGCGCTTCGGCTTTACCGAAATCCAGGCCGCCGCAATTGTGGAGATGCGCCTGCGCCAGCTCACCGGACTGGAGAAGGAGAAACTTCAGACCGAATACGAGGAACTTGAGAAGTTCATCGCCCGCTGCCAGGAAATTCTCGCAAGCGAAGCCGAACAGCTCAATATCGTCAAGCAGGAATGCATCGAAATCAAGAACAAGTACGGAGACCCCCGCCGCACGGAAATCACTCTTTCCGCCGAGGAATTCAATCCTGAAGATTTCTATGCGGACGACGACGTGGTGATAACAATCTCCCATCTCGGATACGTCAAGCGCACGGCCCTCACCGAATTCAAGACCCAGAACAGGGGCGGAGTCGGAATGAAGGGCAGCGCCACCCGCGACGAGGACTTCATAGAGCATATATATGTGGCGAATATGCACTCCACGATGCTGTTCTTCACGCGCAAGGGACTGTGCTACCGTCTCAAGGTGTACGAGCTTCCGGAAGGAACCCGCGCATCGAAGGGCCGCGCAGTGCAGAACATGCTCTCGATAGACGCTGACGACAGCATAGTGACCTACCTGAATGCCAAGTCCATAGAGGACGCCGCATACACGGATTCCCACTTCGTGACTCTGGTGAGCAGAAAGGGCATCATAAAGAAGACGACTCTCACCGAGTATTCCAACAAGCGCAGCCGCAACAAGGGAATCATAGCGCTCACCATCCGCGAGGGTGATGCGCTGCTGGATGCGGTGCTCACCAACGGAAGCGAGCAGATTATGATTGCGGCCCACGACGGACGCTGTGTCCGCTTTGAGGAGAAAGACCTCAGGGCTCTCGGCAGAAGCGCTTCCGGCGTGCGTGGCATCAACCTTGCAGAAAATGATGAGGTGGTTGGTGTCATCACATATGATTCCCATTCGGAAGATGCTTCGAACCATACCGTGCTCGTTGTCAGCGAACACGGATTCGGCAAGCGTTCCGACCCTGAGGACTACAGGCTCACGGCGCGCGGAAGCAAGGGCGTCAAGACTCTGAACATCACTGACAAGACCGGATTCGTGGTTGCAATCAAGAACGTGACTCCCGAGGAGGACCTTATGATTATCAACCAGTCCGGACTCACCATCAGGATGCCGGTCGAAACCATCAGGGTTGCGGGACGCGCCACGCAGGGTGTCAAGCTGATAAACATCAAGGAATCCGACAGGATAGCCGCAGTATCCGTGGTGGCTCACAGTGAGGACGTCCCGGAGACGGACACGGAGACGGAAGCGGCCCCCGAGGAAAACACAGGACAACAGGAATAACAACAAACAATAATCAATATCTGTTATGAAAAAGGTACTTACAGTCATCGCAGCCATAGCTATGCTGCATACCGCATTCGCGCAGGACGGAAGCAACTTCGAAAAGGTCGTCAAGGATGTCGAAAAGGCACAGGAAGCCGCTGCCAATCCCAAGAAGGCTGACAAACCCGACACCTGGATAAAGCTTGCAGGCACTCTCATAGATGCCTACTCTGCTCCGTTCGGCCAGTTGAGAAGAGGCGCATCCAGAACCGAAACCGGTCTTTTCCTCAGGGGAATGACCCCTTCCAGGACGGAGGATGCCACCATAATGGGCGCTCCCTGCTCCAAGGAAGTTTTCTCCGCTGTGAATCTCTACTATTCGCAGGAAGGCGTCCTGCAGGTCATAGAGATTACCAAGCCTGCAGTCGAGAATGCTCTTGACAAGGCCGCCGAGGCAATTGCAAAGGCTAAGGAGCTCGACAAGGACGGCAAGAAGTCCAAGAACATAGAGGAGACTCTGGCGAGACTTGTGGATATGATTGACGGAGAGGCCAGCAACGCATACTATCTGGACCAGCCCGTGAAGTCATCCGAGTTCTTCGAGAAGGTGTTCACCGTTTCCAGAATGTCAACCGACCCCAATATTCTTGAGACGGGAGTCAGCTATCTGTTCAACGCTGCCATCGCATCCGGTGCGGCAAAGGACACTCTGAGGACTGCAAGCCTCTACGAGAAGTGCATCGATATGGGATATTACGGAACCGAAGACGGAGTGTTCATCAACCTCTACTACCTGTATTCCGGACAGAAGCGTTACGATGACGCTCTCGCCGTTCTCCAGCGCGGTTATGAAATCAATCCCGAGAGCAAGGACATCCCCACTCTGCTCATCGACGCATACAGCAACCTTGGAAAAGACCCCAAGGAAGTGCTCGCCCTCATAGACAAGGTTCAGGCTATGCGTCCCACCGACCCCTATCCTTTCTTTGCCAAGGGAAACATCTATCTCAAGATGAAGGAATATGACGAGGCTGTCAATACATTCCGTGAGTGCCAGAAGGTGGACCCTACATACTGGTGGGGATTCTACGGTGAGGCTACCGTGCTCGAAGCTGTCGGAAACGAACTGCTTGAGCGCGCAAACACAGAGATGGACAATGCCAAGTACGAGGCCATCGTAGTGGAGTTCAATGAAAACGTGAAGGGTCAGGTAGAGGCTCTCTCAAAGGCATTCGGCGCCTGCGGGGACCTGGCGACGAAGAAGGAACTGGCAAGGCTTGTCAAGGACCTCGCCTTCAAGCTCCGCGCGGAGGAGAAGTATCAGGCCATCTACGACGAATACAAGGCTTTCGTGGAAAACAACTAATCCGAGGCCTCTTCGAAGGCTCTGACGATTTTTGAGACAAGAGGGTGTCGCACAATGTCTTCCGAACTGAAGACGATTGTAGCGATGCCCTTGATTTTTTCAAGCATCCTGACTCCGCGCAACAGGCCGGAATCCTCCCTGCGGGGAAGGTCTACCTGGGAGGCGTCCCCCGTCACTATGAACTTGGCTTCGCTGCCCATTCGTGTCAGGAACATCTTGAGCTGCCCTATGTTGGTGTTCTGCGCCTCGTCGAGAATCACGCAGGCCCTATCCAGGGTACGCCCGCGCATATAGGCCAGAGGTGCAATCTGGATGGTGCCGTCGGCTATGAAGTCCTGGAGTTTTCTGGAGGGAATCATATCTCCCAGCGCGTCGTACAGAGGTTGGAGGTAGGGGTCGAGCTTGTCTTTCAGGTCGCCCGGCAGAAAACCCAGTCTCTCTCCGGCTTCGACTGCCGGCCGGGTGAGTATGATTCTCCTTATTTCCCTGTTCTTCAGGGCTCTTACCGCCAGGGCGATGGCGATGTAGGTCTTGCCGGTGCCCGCGGGCCCGAGAGCGAAGACCAGGTCGTTGTCGAAGTATGCCCTGACCATTTCCTGCTGTTTGAGGTTTCTTGCCCTGATGGGCTTGCCGTCGGTGCTGTGGACTATGATTTCCTCGCCGTTCAGACGGAAGTTGGAGCCGGAGCCGGTCCCGCAGAATATGTCCTCGACGTCATATGGCGTGAGACTGGGCTTGGAGTGGCGTCTCTCCACCAGCTCCGTGAATTTCTGCTCGAACTCCTGAATCTGACTTTGCTTGCCGTCAAGGATTATGTCCGTCCCCCGCGCGACTACTTTCAATCCCGGGAAATAACTGCAGAATTCTTCCAGTATTCTGTTTCCTGTGCCATAGATTTCTATGGGGTCGGTGGCCTGAAGTTTGAGCGTGGTTTTCATCGATTGCAAAAATACTCTAATTTTCTTAAATTTGCAGAATATGGCAAAAAGATGTTTTTTGTTGGTTTCAACGCTGCTGGCGTGCGTTTTGGCTCACGCTCAGTTTGTTGATTCCGCCCTTGCCTCGCTGGAAGAAAGCCCTGTCGCCACTGCGATGCGCGCTCACGTCGAGTATCTTTCTTCCGCCGCGATGGAGGGGAGAAAAGCCGGCTCAGAGGGTGAAAGGGAAGCCGCCGCCTACGTAGCCTCCAAACTTGCCGAATACGGGTTGAATCCGCTTTATGAAAAAGGGGAGGACCTGTTCGGAGCCGTATCGGAGGAAGGGGATACCCTCATCTCAAGGAACGTCGCGGGAATCATCCCCGGATATGACCGTGAACTCAGGGACCGGTATATAGTCATAGGGGCCAGGTTGGACAATCTCGGCGTGAACTCCCTGACTGTGGACGGAGAGGTGCGGGAACAGATATACTACGGAGCCAACGGCAACGCTTCCGGGCTCGCCCTGCTGCTGGAACTGGCAAAACGCCTCCAGACCAACTCCGTGATTCTCAGAAGGTCCGTGATTCTCATCGCCTTCGGCTCTTCGCTCGACTCCAACACCGGTTCCTGGTATTTTCTCAACCGCTCCTTCAATTCCACTCCGAACATCGACGCGATGGTGAACCTTGACGCGCTTGGAGCCGGATACGCGGGCTTCTTCGCTTACAGTTCGTCCAACCAGGACCTCAACAACATAGTCCAGAAACTTGACAGGACGCTGCAGCCCGTCAGCCCGGAGATTGTCAGCAGGGAACCGTTTCCCTCTGACCACAGGGCTTTCTACGACAGGGAAATCCCCTCCATATTGTTCACCAGCGGCCTGAGTCCCGAGTTCAACACTCCCAGGGACACTCCTTCCACTGTGGACTATCAATCCATGGACAGGGAACTGGAATACATTTTCAACTACACCCTGGCTCTGTGCAACGGACCCAAACCCGTTTTCAACCAGAGCAGGGAACTGCGACGGAAACAGGACGCTGCCGGTAAGGTCTATCCTTATTCGGAGTGCGACACCCCTCCTATGTTCCTGGGCTCGCCGGAGCCGACGTCCTTCCTGCTGAAGTGGGTGTACACTTATCTCCGCTATCCGGAGCAGGCCGTGCGCGACGGCATACAGGGCAGGGTTCTGGTGGACTTCATCATAGACGAAAAGGGAAAGATGACCGACGTGAAGGTGCTGAGAGGCGTGGACCCTCTGCTTGACGACGAGGCCGTCAGGGTGGTGAGCGCTTCTCCGGACTGGAAACCGGGCAAGGTGCGCGGACAGAAGGTGAAGTCGGAAATCAGTCTGTATGTGGAATTCAAATTGAAAAAACGAAAATAAAGCTGTATGGATTACGATTTCAAGAGCATAGAAAGCAAGTGGCAGGCATATTGGGCGGCCAACAAGACTTTCCGGGCCGAGGTTGACGCTTCCAGGCCGAAGTTCTACGTGCTGGATATGTTTCCCTACCCTTCAGGCGCGGGACTTCACGTGGGGCATCCCCTGGGATACATCGCGTCCGATATCTTCGCAAGGTACAAGAGACTCAAGGGTTTCAACGTGCTTCACCCGATGGGGTACGACGCCTTCGGACTTCCCGCGGAGCAGTATGCCATCCAGACCGGCCAGCATCCGGAGGTTACAACCCGGAAAAACGTTGCCAGATATCGTCAGCAGCTTGACAGGATAGGTTTCTCCTTCGACTGGGACAGGGAAGTCCGCACCTGTGACCCCGCATATTACAAATGGACGCAGTGGGCATTCCTGAAGATGTTCGGAAGTTGGTATGACCCCGCCCTCGACAAGGCCCGTCCAATCGGCGAACTCGTGAAGAAGCTGGAGACGGAAGGCTACGGTGATGTCAGCGCGAAGCAGTGGGCCGAGTCTTCGGAAAAGGAGAAGTCCGACATTCTTATGCGATACAGGATTGCCTACCAGGGCGAGACTTCCGTCAACTGGTGCGAAGGCCTGGGAACGGTGCTGGCGAACGATGAAGTCAAGGACGGACTCAGCGTGCGCGGAGGGTATCCGGTCGAACAGAAGAAGATGACGCAGTGGCAGTTGCGCGTGTCGGCCTATGCGGAGAGATTGCTTTCCGGTCTGGAAGGTCTGGACTGGACTGATTCCCTCAAGGACATGCAGCGCAACTGGATAGGCAAGTCGCAGGGAACGGAGGTCGTGTTCAATACGGAATGTGACGGCAGAACCGTACCCGTGACCATTTTCACGACCAGGGTTGACACCGTATTCGGCGTGACCTTTATGGTTCTGGCTCCGGAAAGTGAACTTGTGCCCCTTCTTACGGCCGACGACCGGCGCAAGGAGGTGGAGGAATATCTGGATGAAGTGAAGAAAAAGACCGAGAGGGAGAGAATGGCCCAGACAAGGAACGTCACGGGCGTTTTCAGCGGTGCCTACGGAATCAATCCTCTGACCGGGGAAAGGATTCCCGTGTGGATATCTGAGTACGTCCTTTCGGGATACGGTACGGGGGCGATAATGGCGGTGCCGGCGCACGACAGCAGGGACTATGCGTTCGCAAAAAAGTTCAATCTGCCGATAATCCCCATCATAGAGGGCTGCGACGTCAGCGAACAGAGCTTCGATGCCAAGGAGGGAAAGATGTGCAATTCCGGATTTCTCGACGGAATGGACGTAAAGGATGCGATAGAAGCCGCCAAGGACTATGTGGAAGAGAAGGGATTGGGAAGACGCAAGACAAACTACCGTCTGCGTGACGCCATCTTCTCCCGCCAGCGCTACTGGGGCGAACCTTTCCCCATCTACTACAAAGACGGCATCCCTATGCCCGTTCCGGAGTCTGAACTTCCCCTGAAACTGCCTCAGATTGACGAGTTCAAGGCGCAGGGAGGCGAACCTCCCCTTGCAAGAGCGAAGGACTGGACCTATTGCGGTTATCCTCTTGAGAAGAACACGATGCCCGGTTTCGCGGGCTCCAGCGCATATTATCTGAGATATATGGACCCCCGTAACGACGAAGCCCTGACATCCGGACAGGCAAACGGATACTGGCGCAGCGTGGACCTCTATGTCGGGGGAACGGAACACGCAACGGGACATCTCATCTACTCGAGGTTCTGGAACAAGTTCCTCTATGACCTCGGCTATGTCTGCGAGGACGAACCCTTCCGCAAGCTCGTGAATCAGGGTATGATTCAGGGAAGGTCCAATTTCGTTTACCGCAAGGTGGGAACCAACACATTTGTTTCGGCAGGTTTGAAGGACAGGTATGAGACCACTGAAATCCACGTCGACATCTCACTCGTACGCAACGACCGTCTGGATATTGAGGCCTTCAAGGCCTGGAGACCGGAATATGCCGACGCCGACTTCGAACTTGAGAACGGGGAGTACGTCTGCGGATGGGCCGTGGAGAAAATGAGCAAGAGTATGTTCAACGTCGTCAATCCCGACGACATCTGCGACCGGTACGGCGCCGACACCCTCAGGCTTTATGAGATGTTCCTTGGACCCGTGGAACAGAGCAAACCCTGGGATACGAAGGGAATCGACGGCGTCAACAGGTTCCTGCGCAAGTTCTGGCATCTGTTCTGGGACAGGGACACTTGGCTGGTCACTGACGGAAAGGCGGGCCCGGAAGAACTGAAGACGCTTCACAAACTCATCGGGAAGGAGCAGCAGGACATAGAGGCGTTCTCCTACAATACGACTATCAGCGCATTTATGATTGCGCTCAACGAACTGGTGGAACTCAAGTGTAACAAGAGGGAGATTCTTGAACCTCTCACCGTTCTCCTGAGTCCCTTCGCTCCCCATATGGCAGAGGAACTGTGGCACAATCTGGGGCATACGGACAGCGTCAGCGGCGCCTCTTTCCCCGAGTTCATACCCGCTCTGGCGGCCGAGGACAACGTGACATATCCTGTCCAGTTCAACGGCAAGATGAGATTCACCGTGGAAATGCCCAGGAGCGCGTCGCCCTCTGAGGTCGAGTCAGTCGTGAGGGCGCATCCCCTGACGGCCAAATGGACTGAAGGACTCAATGTGGTCAAGGTGATTGTGGTGAGCGGAAGAATTGTAAACGTTGTTGTGAAATGAAAACGGACAGATTCCTGAAAATCCTCTATGACTATGTCGCAATGTTGTTCGGCGCGGTGATATTCACCATGGCCTGGGGACTCTTCGTGATTCCAAACGGAATGTCGGCCGGCGGCGTGACGGGTATGTCCGCCATCATCCAGTTTATATCTGCCGGCAAAATCCCGGCCTCCGTGTCGTATGCGGTAATCAATGCCATCCTGCTTCTTGCCGGTTTCGCCGTGCTGGGGAAGGGTTTCGGCGTCAGAACTGTCTTCTGTGTCATCATATCTTCCGTCCTGTTGGAACTGTGGAGCAGGATGCCTGCCTGGCAGGCCGTTGACGGCAACTTCCTTTACATTCCGGAGAGGGTTCTGATACCCTTGATAGGGGGATTGCTCGAGTCGTTGGGCATTATGATAATCTTCAATCACGGAGGCAGTACGGGAGGTACGGACATTGTGGCGCTGGCAGTGAACAAGTACTGGCCAATCACCCCGGGCAAGCTGTTTCTCTATGTCGATGCGATTATCATCGCCTGCATACTGTTCGTGCCGGGAAAGTCGTTTTCCGATATGATTTACGGTTACATAATGATGTTCACCTTCTCGATGGCCCTGGACCTGATGATGCTGGGCCGGCAGTCAACCGTCAAGCTGCTGGTGTTCTCAGAGAAATACGAGGAGATAGCGGAATACATAAACAAGACTCTGGACCGCGGCGTGACAGTTATAAACGCCACGGGGTGGTACACGGGCAAGGATAAGAAAGTGCTTCTTGTGTTGGTTCGCCGCAGGCAGCTGAAGGAAATAGAGAAGTTCGTCAAGGAAATCGACTCAAGGGCCTTTATGAGCGTGTCAAAGACCTCCGCAGTTTACGGAGAAGGGTTCGAAGAGATAAAAACGGGAATTAAAAAGAAACTGAACAATGGGAACTGAAAGAAAAATTTTCACACTCGTCAAGGAATATCTGTTCATTACCTTCGGTGTCATTATGTTCGCGTTGGGCTGGACCGTTTTCCTGATGCCCAACAACCTGATTGGCGGAGGAGTGACGGGTATCGGCTCCATCGTACAGTACGCCACGGGCGGCGCCGTGAAGATTGGATATGTGTTCTTTGTACTGAACCTGGGACTGCTGGTGCTGGCTCTGTCCACGCTGGGCAAGAACTTCGGGGCCAAGACCGTCTATGCCATCCTTCTGGACTCCATCGCGCTTGTTCTCCTGCCGGAACTCATACCTGCTGAATTTACGCAGAGCATAGCCGTTGACAACGGCAAACTGATGAGCACCATAATGGGCGGCATTGTCGTGGGTACGGGCATAGGCATCACTTTCAACTCCGGCGGCAGTTCCGGCGGCACCGACATAATAGCCCTGGTTGTCAACAAATACAGGGGAGTGTCACCCGGACGTATGATACTGGCCATCGACGTCATCATTATGGTATCGTCGCTTTTCTTTCCTTCATACACTCCGTCCGGGACCCTTCTTCCCTTTACGGAGAAACTGGTGACCGTAGTGTACGGTTTAATCCTGACGACTATAACGAGCACCGTGATAGACCTTGTGATGGAAGGTTCCAAGAAGTCGGTGCAGCTGTTCATCCTCTCGTCCAAATATGAGCAGATAGCCGATGCAATCACAAAAGATTTCCACAGGGGAGTGACCGCACTCAGCGGACAGGGCTGGTACACCCGGAGCGGAACCCAGGTGCTGATGGTGCTGATTCCGAAGAAAGACCTGCCCCAGCTGCTGCGTTGCATCAAGAACATAGACTCGGATGCGTTCCTGTCCATTTCTTCTGTTTCAGGTGTGTACGGCAAGGGTTTTGACACTATCAGACAGCGCAGAAAGAAAAATTTGCAATAAAGAAAACCCCCAATTCAACATAAACCACAGCCCGGACTACAAGCCCGGGCTGTCTGCATCCTATCTTTGCCCTGCAAACGATTTGAAGGATGAAAAGATTTGTAGCGATGCGACTTGCGATGAGACTGTCGGCAATTGTCATGGTGTTGGTTTTGGTTGGAGCTGAGTGGCTCCTTGAAGGGGTGTTGCCGGCAGTTTCATTTTTCAGCTCCTCCCTGCTCGGCGGGTCTGTGGTACTTACGGTGATTCCTTTATGCTCCGAGGACCTCATTACCGGCAAGTGGGTGGGAGCCTTGTCGCTCGCTGCTGTCTTTTCCGCGTATTTTACAGCCCGCGAGTTCGGTCTCTCTTGCTCTGTCGCCATTCTGGCGGTTTCTTCATTAACACTCGCGGGCTTTTACATATACAGGACTATTCGTAAGTTCAGGTCAACCCGGCAGCTGTTTCAGGCCGAAGCCGTATGGACGTCCGTCGATGAGTATTTCAGGTTTTTTTATAGTCTTTTCCTGATGGTCACTGCGGTCTTGCTTGCGCTTTCATACGGTTCGGGCCCCTGCCTGCCGGCAGACCTGTTACTTATGTGCCTCAGTCTGTCGCTGTTCATCCTGATATGGTTGAGGGCCAGAAGCGGTCGCACGATGTTCCTGGGCCGCAGAAAGGAAAGACTCATCCGGGAAATGGTCAATGCCGGTACGCGGATGACTCTGCCGGACAGCCCGGAAGACGAGGCCAGGATGAATTCCACCTATAACAGGCTTCTTGCGCTGATGAACGACAAGCGTCCGTACCTGAAGGACACATACTACATCTCAGACCTCTGCAATGACCTGGGTGTCAACAAGTCCTACATTTCTAACGTAATCAGCGTGTATTCCGGCAGGAACTACAGACAGTTCATCAACTACTACAGGATAAAGTACGCGACCAAACTGATGAAGGAGAACCCTTCCGGACTCATAATGGAAACGGCCCTGCTGTGCGGATTCCATTCGGTCGTGTCATTCAATATGGCGTTCAGGCTGAACCTGCATATGACGCCGAGCGAGTATCTCGCAAGAATCAGAGGACAGGAAGACCCTTCCAGGACTGGGGAGGAGGACAGTTGACTTCTATCTCAGTGTTCCTGACGGGGTGGACGAAGCTTATGTTGTGGGCCTGCAGGCAGATTCCTCCGTCCGGATTGGACCTGGGCGCGCCGTATTTGAGGTCACCCTTGATGGGACATCCTATGTGGCTGAGCTGGCATCTTATCTGGTGATGCCTGCCTGTCAGCAGCCGGACCTCCAGAAGATGGTACCGGTCAGTGTCTGCGACGTGCCTGTATTCGAGCCTCGCCGTCTTGCCGCCCGGGCCCTTCGTTACGAAGGACTTGTTGAGTTTCTCGTTCCGGTCAATCCTGTCTTCAAGCAGTCCTTCCTTTTGCGCCGGAGCCGCGCAGCAAAGCGCCCAATAGGTCTTGTGCACCTCGCCGTCCCGGAACATTGCGGACAGCCGCTGAAGCGCCTTGCTCGTCTTGGCCAGCACGCAGATTCCGCATACGGGCCGGTCAAGGCGGTGGGGTATTCCCAGAAACACCCTTCCGGGCTTGCCGTCCCTGCAGGCGATGAACGCCTTGTAGGAATCGGCCAGACATTCGTCTCCGGTCTTGTCTCCCTGGGTTATTTCGCCCACCTTCTTGTTGACTATCAGGAGATGGTTGTCCTCATAGAGGATGCGGCTTTCAAGGTCCGTGTATTCGGCTTTGGTGAGTTCTCTGTATTCCATTGCCGCAAATATAGCAAGAGAGGCGCTGATATTCAAGAGAACGGATGTTTTGACAAAATGTCAGTGGCACAGGATTGGCAGAAAAGCAGGCCGGAAAAGAAAAATAATTCAAAATCATATAACTATGGGAAAAATCATTGGAATTGACCTCGGAACAACAAATTCTTGTGTATCCGTAATGGAAGGAAACCAGCCGGTCGTCATCATCAACGATGAGGGCGCCCGCACGACTCCTTCAGTAGTTGCATTCACCGATGGCGGAGAGCGCAAGGTGGGAAACGCCGCAAAGCGCCAGGCCATCACCAATCCTAAGAACACCATCTTCTCCATAAAGACATTTATGGGCGAGACTTATGACCGCGTGAGCACTGAGGTGTCACGCGTTCCCTATCAGGTGACCAAGGGCGCCAACAACACCCCCAGGGTTGACATCGACGGCAGACTCTACACCCCTCAGGAGATTTCCGCCATCATTCTTCAGAAAATGAAGAAAATTGCGGAAGATTATCTGCGTCAGGATGTTACGGAAGCTGTCATCACAGTGCCCGCATATTTCTCCGATTCTCAGCGTCAGGCAACCAAGGAAGCCGGCAAGATTGCAGGTCTGGACGTCAAGCGAATCATCAACGAGCCCACCGCGGCGGCGCTTGCGTATGGTCTTGACAAGAAGAACAAGAATATGAAGGTGGCTGTCTATGACCTCGGCGGAGGTACCTTCGACATCTCAATCCTCGAACTTGGAGACGGAGTGTTCGAGGTCAAGTCAACCAACGGAGACACTCATCTGGGAGGAGACGACTTCGACCAGGCAATCATAGACTGGCTCGCGTCAGAATTCGCCTCCGAAAACGAAGGAATGGACCTCAAGAAGGACCCTATGGCCCTGCAGAGGCTCAAGGAGGCTGCCGAGAAGGCCAAGATTGAACTCTCCAACAACAGCACTACGGAAATCAACCTTCCTTACATAACCGCGGTGGCCGGTGTGCCCAAGCATCTTGTTAAGAGCCTCAGCCGCGCCAAGTTCGAGAGTCTCTGCGACTCTCTGTTCCGCCGCAGCATAGAGCCCTGCCGCAAGGCGCTCGCCGACGCGAAACTTTCCGCGGGCCAGATTGACGAGGTTCTGCTGGTGGGCGGTTCCACCCGTATTCCCAAGATACAGGAAATGGTGAAGGAGTTCTTCGGAAAAGAGCCCAACAAGAGCGTGAACCCCGACGAAGTGGTGGCGATAGGCGCCGCAATCCAGGGAGGTGTGCTCGCGGGTGACGTGAAGGACGAGCTTCTGCTTGACGTTACTCCTCTCAGCCTTGGTATCGAAACCCTCGGCGGAGTGATGACCAAACTCATAGAGAGCAACACCACCATCCCCGTACACAAGGAACAGGTGTTCTCCACCGCCGCAGACAACCAGCCTTCAGTTGAAATCCGCGTGCTTCAGGGTGAGCGCCCTATGGCGAAGGACAACAAGCAGATAGGCGTGTTCCATCTGGACGGAATAGCCCCCGCTCCCCGCGGAATACCTCAGATTGAGGTCAGCTTCGACATCGATACGAACGGCATCCTGAGCGTTTCTGCGAAGGACAAGTCTACAGGCAAGGAGCAGCACATCAGAATCGAGGCTTCCAGCGGTCTGTCAGACGAGGAAATCCAGAGGATGAGGGATGAGGCCAAGGCCAACGAGGCCGCCGATGCGGAGGAGAAAGCCCGTGTCGACAAGGTGAACAACGCCGATGCGATGGTGTTCCAGACGGAGAAGAACCTGAAGGAGTACGGCGACAAACTCCCCGCAGACAAGAAGGCTCCGATAGAGTCCGCCTGCGCTGAACTGAAGAAGGCTGTGGAGGCCAGGAACTACTCTGACATAGAGAAATACAGTTCCGAACTCGAGACGGCCTGGCACGCGGCATCAGAGGAAATGTACAAGGCTACACAGGCCGCGCAGGGCAACCCTCAGGACGGGGCGGATTCAGGCCAGCAGGCAGGTCCTCAGCCGGACTACGGAAATCCGGGTCCCGACGAGCAGTAGGCTTTACATCCTCCATTCGGACATATCTATTCCGCGGGCTTCGGCTTCGCGGATTTTTGTTGATGATATGTCGATGACGGGGGCTTCTATGATTTGGATGTTGTACAGTCCGGCGGAATCTTCGAAACTCACGGTTCCGGGGTGGGAGTGCACGTCGGACTCGTCCAGGACGTAGGGTGTGGGGAATTTCAGGCATTCTTCCATCAGTTCCCGGCGCAGGAGGCCTATGTCCGTCCCTTTCCTGGGATAGACCGCTATGCCGTATTCGCTGAGAATTCTGGGCGCGTCACGCCACTTGCCGATGTTCTGGAGGTTGTCGGCGCCTATCACAAGAGTGAATTCGTTGTCCGGCTCGCGCCGTTTGAGGGCATCCAGTGTCTTGATGGTGTAGTGCGGAGCGGGCATCTCCAGTTCTATGTTGTCCACCCATACGTGCAGTTCCGGATGGCGTCGCACTGCGTCTATGGCGGCACGGTAACGCTCCAGCGCATTGAGGGCCTTTCCCTCCGTCTTGAACGGGTTCTGCGGAGAAATGACAAGGTACACCCAGTCAAAGCCCTTTTCATTGGTGAGATACTCCATAATGGCCTTGTGGCCTATGTGGAGAGGGTCGAATGAACCTGAATATACCGCAATCTTCATATTGTGTTCCTGTACGGGTTACGGTTTGGAAAGGAAGTCGTCGATAATCCTTTCCGCCTTGCGGAAAGTGTCTTCAAGTACGTCATTGACAATCTCCACGTCGAACTTCCCGCGGGCGAAGTCCAGCTCCCATCCCGCCTTTTCCAGACGCTCGCGGATGGCTTCCTCCCCGTCGGTTCCCCTGCCTCGCAGCCTCTGCTCCAGAATCCGGGTTGACGGTGGGACTATCAGCACGGACAGGGCCCAGTCTCCGAAATATTTCTTGAGATTGACTCCTCCCTTGACGTCAACGTCGAACACTATCACGTTGCCCTTGGCCCAGATTCTTTCCACTTCCTTCTTCAGGGTGCCGTAGAACCGGTCACGATAGACTTCCTCGTACTCCACGAAGGCATCCCCGGCAATCAGTTTCCGGAATTCCCCGGCTTCTATGAAATAATATTCAACTCCGTCCTTCTCCGTTCCCCTGGGCGCCCTTGAAGTGGCCGATATGGAAAATTCGAATTCCGGGTGCAGGCCCAGCAGATGCTGGACGACAGTGCTTTTTCCGGAGCCTGAGGGCGCTGAAAATATGATGGTTTTGTTGCTCATGGCATTGATAGTTGTGCAAATATAGTTATATTTGTATGATTAACGGAAATATTGACAGTCACTTATAAATCATCAATAAACTACTATGGTATCATTCAAGGAATTAGGCCTTGTGAACACACGTGAAATGTTCGCCAAGGCGGTGGCGGGAGGTTATGCCATCCCCGCATTCAACTTCAACAATATGGAGCAGCTGCAGGCCATCATAAAGGCTTCTGCGGAAACCAAGTCGCCTGTGATTCTGCAGGTCAGCAAGGGAGCCAGGAACTATGCGAACCAGACTCTTCTCCGCTATATGGCCCAGGGCGCCGTGGAATATGCGAAGGAACTCGGATGGGAGAAGCCTCAGATTTGTCTCCATCTGGACCACGGTGACAGCTACGAACTCTGCAAGAGTTGCGTGGACTTCGGCTTTTCTTCAGTGATGATAGACGGCTCCGCTCTCCCTTATGAGGAGAACATCGCCCTGACCAAGAAGGTTGTGGAATATGCCCATCAGTTCGACGTTACGGTGGAGGCTGAGCTCGGTGTGCTCGCCGGAGTCGAGGACGAGGTGGCCGCTGAAGAATCCCACTACACCAAGCCCGAGGAGGTGATTGACTTCGCAACCCGTACCGGATGCGACTCTCTGGCAATCTCCATCGGAACAAGCCACGGAGCCTACAAGTTCAAGCCCGAACAGTGCACCCGTGACCCCAAGACCGGCCGTCTGGTACCTCCTCCGCTGGCTTTCGACGTCCTTCACGAAATAGAGAAGAAACTTCCCGGATTCCCCATCGTCCTCCACGGCTCTTCATCAGTGCCCCAGGATTATGTGGACATCATCAACGCCAACGGTGGAAAACTTCCCGATGCTGTGGGTATTCCCGAGGAACAGCTTCGCGAAGCTTCCAAGAGCGCAGTCTGCAAAATCAACATTGATTCAGACTCACGCCTCGCATTCACGGCTGCAGTCCGCAAGGTGTTCGCTGAGAAGCCCGGTGAATTCGACCCCCGCAAGTACTGCGGTCCCGCCCGTGACCTTATGACGGAACTTTACAAGCACAAGATTGTGAACGTTCTCGGCTCAGACGGCAAGGCTCAGTAAAATACGCGCCGTGCGCAGGACGGAGCCCCGCCGTTACTTTGGAAGATAGGCGTGGAACACCTCCATCCTGCAGTTGCAGCAGTTGTCAATCAGAATGCTCATCAGTCCCGAGTAGGGGCTGATGAGTTCGTTTATCTCCTTGAGGGGAATTCCTTTGCCGAAGTATTCGTCCGCAAAGAAGGCCCAGAAGAGTTTTGCCGTTTCAGGCTCCATATGGAAGTTCTCGCGGATGAACTCGTCGGGAGAAATGCAGCAGCAAAGCATCACCTGTCCGAGGTCGAAATAGGGATGACCGTAACAGAAGTTCCCCAGGTCTATGAAGAAGTCTCCCCGGGGTGACATTATGGCGTTGCTGTACTGAAGGTCGCCGTGAACCGCCGTCTCGGCGTCGGGAGCGTTTTCTATGAACCTGACCACTCTTTTCTTCTCGTCCTCCGTGAAAAACGGATTTGACGTCAGGGCGTTCAGGTCCGCCTGCTTGACACTGGCGAACTGCGTGGTGTCCACGTGTATTGAGTGAAGTCTCTTGCACAGCTTTGCAAACCTCCGGGCATATTCCTCGCAGCGTTCCGGCTCTTCGCCCGCGGCGCGTGAGAATGAAATCTTGTCCAGGATTCTTTCGAACCGTATTCCGTAGCGTCCTTTTCCGTCCGTCACGAACTCACCCGGCTTTGGGGTGGGTATGCCGAGCCGGAAAACCTTGCGTGAGAATGACAATTCGTTGACAATCATTTCCTTGGATGCTGAAGCATTGTAAAGTTTCAGCATTATGGACGGGTCGGTCCTATGGTAGTAACTTTCACCGTTGAATCCTTCGCCGACGTGGACGTAATCGTTCAGGTTTATGAGTGTGGCTTCCATATCAAAGCATTTTTTTCTTTTTGAAGATGAACCAGGCTGCGCCCACGATGAGGAGCATGAAACCGCTTATGGCAATCCAGGCCCAGGGCTTGGAATCGAAAGGCATGCTCACGTTCATGCCGTAGAAACTGGCCACCAGGGTGGCGGGCATAAGGAGGACGCTGATGAGGGTGAAAATCTTCATTATCCTGTTCTGGTCAAGATTGATGATGCCGACTACGGTTTCCTGAAGATACTCCAGCCTTTCGAACGCGAAGTTGGTATGGTTGATGAGCGAGGCTATGTCCTGCAGGATGATGGTCAGGTCTTCGCGAAGTTCCGCATCCTTCGGGCAGACCTTGCTCTTGAGGATGTTGGAGATGAGCCTCTGCTTGTCCACCACGTTCTCCCGCACGAACATGGCATTCTCCTGCAACTGGTTGATGTCAAGGAGGAACTCTTCGTTGATGTCCTCCTGCTGGTTGATTCTCTTGCTGAACTGGCTCACGTCCTTGGAAATGAGCTCCACAATGTCCGCATCGAGGTCAACCCTCTTGTCCATAATGTCAGCGAACACGCGCCATCCGTCGCCGTACAGTTCCGGGCGCGCCTGCATCTTGTTCTGAAGAGTGTTGAACGAACGGAGGGGAATCTCTCTCAGGGTGGTGAGGATGCCTCCGCAGATTATGAAGGACACGGGGTCCATAAGCATCTCGTCGTCGGCCGGAGACAGGAAATGCGTGTTGGCGAAGATTATGTTGCCTTCTTCGCTGAACCTTGATGAACTTTCGATTTCCTCGGCCTCCGCCTTGGTTTGGATTTGCGTCCCCAGGTACGCCTCTATCATCCTCTTCTCATCTCCGCTCGGCTCGAGGAGATCTATCCAGAGGACATTTTCTTTGCTGATAGTAGCAAACTCCGTTTGAG
>JAKSKF010000039.1 GCA_024401825.1 Bacteroidales bacterium | reverse complement strand
AGAAGAACGGAATCCACATCATCGACCTGCACAAGACCATCGTCAAGATAGACGAGGCCGCCGAGGAAATGAAGCAGCTCGCAAAGAGCGGCCGCAAAATCCTCTTCGTGGCTACAAAGAAGCAGGCTAAGGAAATAGTTTCCGAAAAAGCCACCGCAGTAGGTATGCCGTCCGTAACCGAAAGATGGGCCGGCGGTATGCTTACCAACTTCCCCACCATCCGCAAGGCAATCAAGAAGATGAGCACCATCGACAAGATGCACGAGGATGGCACCTTTGACAAACTTGCAAAGCGTGAGCGCCTTCAGGTGACACGCCAGAGAGAAAAACTCGAGAAGAACCTCGGTTCCATCCGCGATATGAGCCGTCTCCCTTCAGCTGTATTCGTAATTGACATCATCAAGGAAGCCAATGCAGTCAAGGAGGCCAATCGTCTGAACATCCCGGTATTCGCTATGGTTGATACTTGTTGCGATCCTACCTCGATTGATTATGTGATTCCGGCGAACGACGATGCTGCAAAGTCCATTGAGTGTGTAATGAACGCTCTTTGCGCAGCTATCCAGGAAGGTCTCGAAGAGCGCAAGCTTGAAAAGGACAAGGAAGCTTCCGCAGAGGAAGGCGAGCAGGCAGCCGCTCCTGTAAAGCATCTCCGCGCCCGCAAGGGAACGAAGACCGCTGAAGAGGGAGCCGAGCCCGAAGCAAAGCCCGAGGCCGAGCCCGAATCAAAGCCCGCGCCCGAGACGGAAACGCCCGCAGAGAAGGCAGAATAGTTCCATAAACTTTAAAAAGAAATAACGTTATGGCAATTACCGCAGCAGACGTAATGAAGTTACGTAAGATGACTTCAGCAGGTATGATGGACTGCAAGAAGGCCCTTGAGGAAGCTCAGGGAGACTTCAACAAGGCAATGGAAATCATCCGCGAGAAAGGAAAGCTCGTTGCAGCCAAGAGGTCTGACCGTGAGACCGGCGAGGGTGCCGTGAAGGCGCGCATCTCCGGGAACAAGGGCATACTTGTATGCCTTGGTTGCGAGACGGACTTTGTCTCACGCAACTCAGAGTTCCAGAACCTTGCAGAGGCCATTGCAGACGTTGCAATAGCTTCCTGCCCCGCAGACCTGGAAGGCCTGAAAGCCTGCAAGATGGCTGACGGCTACACAGTGGCTGAGGCCGTTGAGGCCCAGACGGGCAAGACCGGAGAGAAGCACGTCCTTGCATATTACGCATTGGTCGAGGCTCCTTTCGTAAAGGAATACATCCACAAGATTAACGGAAAGCTCGGCGCCCTGGTAGGCTTCAACAAGGAAGTCCCCGAGGATATCGCAAAGGGCATCGTTATGCAGGTGGCTTCGATGAACCCCGTTTCAATAAGCGCCGAGGAGTGCCCTCAGGAGGTTCTTGACAACGAGTACAAGGTCGCTGTCGAGAAGACCAAGGAGGAGCAGGTTCTCAGGGCAGTGGAGGCCGCTCTCAAGAAGGCCGGCATCAATCCCGCTCACGTTGATTCAGAGGACCACATCGACTCCAACACAGCCAAGGGATGGATTACTCCCGAGCAGGCTGCACAGGCGCGCGAAATCATCAAGACCGTAGGCGCCGAGAAGGCCGCCAACCTCAATCCCGCAATGATTGAGAACATAGCGAAGGGCCGTGTGCAGAAGTTCCTCAAGGAGAACACCCTTATGGAGCAGGAGTATCAGATGGCGGACGACAAGAAGTCCGTCAAGGATGCGCTTGCGGCCGCCGACAAGGAAGCCAAGGTCATAAAGATGGCCCGCTTCACTCTCAACGACTAATCCGTAAACTTTCATAAGGAAGGGAGGATGACCGGAAGCCCTGTGCGGGCTTTGAAGTCATCCTCCTTTCATTTGAGGACGGTCTCGCCGTTCCTGCTGTCCACGGTGACGGTGGAACCGCGCCGTATGCTTCCCTTGAGAACCTCCACCGCTATGCGGTTGACCAGTTCCCTCTGCATCAGCCGTTTTATGGGACGCGCGCCGTATGCGGGGTCGTAGCCTTTGTCCGACATATATTTCTCGAACGCCGGCGTGAATGAAACCTTGACTCCGTTTTCAGCCAGCCTGTCGGCGAGTATCCCTTCCTGAATCTTCAGGATGGACAGGATATCCTCCCGGCTCAGCGTCTGGAAGGTTATCATTTCGTCGATGCGGTTCAGGAATTCAGGACGCACGGTGGCTTTCAACGTCTCTTCGGTGGCGTTGGAGGTCATAATCAGTATGGTGTTCTTGAAGTTGACCGTCCTCCCCTTGTTGTCCGTAAGACGTCCGTCGTCAAGTACCTGCAGCAGAAGGTTGAACACGTCGGGATGAGCCTTCTCTATCTCGTCCAGGAGAATTACGCTGTACGGCTTGCGGCGAACCGCCTCGGTGAGCTGGCCGCCCTCGTCATAGCCCACGTAGCCCGGAGGCGCTCCCACCAGCCGGGAAACGGTATGACGTTCCTGATATTCGCTCATATCTATGCGCGTAATCATATTCTCGTCATTGAACAGGAATTCCGCCAGGGCCTTGGCGAGTTCCGTCTTGCCGACTCCCGTGGAGCCGAGGAACATAAAGCTTCCTATGGGACGTTTCTCGTTCTGCAATCCCGCGCGGGAACGGCGGACTGCGTCGGAGACGGCCTTGATGGCCTCGTCCTGTCCGACAACTCTCCTGTGAAGTTCGCTCTCCATACGGAGGAGCTTGTCTTTTTCGCTTTCGAGCATCTTGGAAACCGGGATGCCGGTCCATTTGGCCACCACTTCCGCGATGTCTTCCGGGGTGACGGCTTCCGTGATGATGGGGTCCTTTATCTCCGCAGCCCTGGCTCCAAGTTCTTCTATGGTCTTCTGCTCGCGGGCCATACGGCCGTAACGTATCTCGGCGACCGCTCCGAAGTCACCCTTCCTCTCTGCGGCCGCGGCTTCAATTTTCAGGTCCTCCAGTTTCTGGCGGGCGGCCTGGAGCCCGGTCAGGATGTCCTTCTCCTCGGACCAGCGTTTCATAAGCGAGTCCCTCTTGGAGTTCAGGTCATCCAGCTCTTTCTGAATCTTGTCCATCTTCAGGCTGATGGCCTCGTTCTTGACCGCCTGCTTCTCGATTTCCAGCTGGCGTATCCTGTTGTTGAGGTCGTCGATAGGTTCGGGGACACTGTTCATCTCCAACCGGAGCTTGGATGCCGCCTCGTCCACAAGGTCTATGGCCTTGTCGGGAAGGAAGCGGTTGGTTATATAGCGGTGGGACAGTTCCACCGCGGCTATGAGCGCGTCATCTTCTATGCGGACCTTGTGGTGGTTCTCGTAGCGCTGTTTCAGCCCGCGGATTATGCTGATGCTCTCTGCGGGGGAGGGCTCGTCCACTGTAACAATCTGAAAGCGCCGTTCAAGCGCCTTGTCCGTCTCGAAGTACTTCTGGTACTCGTCGAGGGTGGTGCTGCCTATGGTGCGGAGTTCTCCCCTCGCCAGCGCGGGTTTCAGGATGTTGGAAGCGTCCATCGCGCCGCTCGTGCGCCCCGCTCCCACAAGAGTGTGTATCTCATCGATGAAAAGAATCACCTCTCCGTCACTTTCCACCACTTCCCTGACCACGCCTTTGAGCCTTTCCTCGAATTCACCCTGGTATTTTGCGCCTGCTATGAGCGCTCCCAGGTCAAGGGAGTAGATTGTCTTGGTCTTGAGGTTCTCCGGGACCTGCCCGTCAACTATCTTCTGCGCGATGCCTTCGCTGATGGCGGTCTTGCCTACGCCGGGCTCGCCCACAAGAATGGGGTTGTTCTTTGTCCTGCGGGAAAGAATCTGCAGGATGCGCCTTATCTCTTCGTCGCGGCCTATTACGGGGTCAAGTTTCCCGGCCGAGGCCCTCTCGTTGAGGTTTATGGCGAATTTTGACAATGTTTCGAATTTGGATTCCATAGAAAAAGTTTTTAAAGTGTCGCAAGAGATGTTTCAAACGGCGGGCCACCGGAGAAAATCTGCCATTTTGTCAGTTCGGGGAAGGGGCGGAAGGTCTTGAAAATAAGTTTGAAAAATGGTATTTTTGCAGATATGAACCTGAAGTCGTTAGCCAAGGACACTGCCATTTACGGACTCAGCAGCATAGTGGGGCGTTTTCTCAACTACCTGCTCATAATCCTTTATTCCTACAAGATTCCGGCAGAGAGCGGAGGCTATGGAATAGTGACCAACCTGTATGCCTGGACAGCGCTTCTGCTTGCGTTGCTCACCTTCGGAATGGAGACCACTTTCTTCCGTTTCGCAGGGAGGGAGGACGAAAATGCGGAGTCGGTTTTCTCGACCGCCCTCAAGATGGTAGGTTCCGTTTCCGTCGTTTTCCTGGCGGCAGTGTTCAGTTTTCTGAATCCGATAGCCTCGGCGCTGGGGTACGGCGCGCATCCGGAGTATATCGGCTGTTTCGCCCTGATTACCGCGCTCGACGCCTGTCAGGCCATAATGTTCGTCCGACTCCGCCAACAGAAGCGCGCCGTGAAGTTCGTGAGCCTGAAACTGTCCTTCATCTTTGCCAGCATACTGCTGAACCTGTTCGTGTTCCTGGTGATGCCTTCCCTCTTCGGGCGGTTCCCCGGGCTCGAAACTCTTTTCAGGAAGTATGACTACGGAGTGGGCTTCATATTCTTCATAAACCTTGTGTGCACGGCGTGCGTGACCTTCGGATTCATCCCCGAAATGAAGGGACTTGCAGTCAGGTTCGACGGAGCCCTCTGCAAGAGGATGCTCAAATACACCTGGCCCCTTCTTCTCCTGAGTCTGGTGGGCATTCTGAATCAGGTGGCCGACAAAATCCTGTTCACCAGGCTGATGCCGGGAGAGGAAGGAATGGTCCAGCTGGGAATCTACGGAGCCTGCGTCAAGATAGCGATGATTATGTCTATGCTGGTTCAGGCCTTCCGTTATGCCTATGAGCCCATAGTGTTCGGCGAGTCCCGGGGCGCCCAAAGCGGGAAGACCCTTGCGGACGGGATGAAATGGTTCATCATCTTTTCGCTGCTGGCCTATCTTGCGGTCATCTTCTATCTTCCCGTACTCAAGTACATCATAGGCGGCAGTTACTGGTCAGGTCTGGGAGTGGTGCCCGTCGTGATGCTTGCAGAACTGTTTATGGGAATCTATTTCAACCTCTCGTTCTGGTACAAGCTTACGGACCAGACCTGGTGGGGCGCCATAATCAATACAGTGGCGGTTGCCATTATGATAGGCATCAACGTTGCGTTTGTTCCGAAGGCGGGCTATTGGGCCTGTGCCTGGGGAGGACTTGCCGGCTACGGAAGCGCTATGCTTATGAGCTGGCTGCTGGGCAGGAAGCGCTATCCTGTTTCCTACGACAGGCGCAGCATCGGGAAGTTCACGCTTGTGGCTGCGGCAATGTATGCGGCCGGTTGGGGGCTCGGCAAGACTGCCCTGCCGGTATGGGCGGTCCTTGTCATAGAAACCGGTATGCTCGGCCTGTATGGCCTTCTGGTCTTGAAAAACCTGAAAAAATCCAGAATATGAAAAGAATCTTTACAATCGTGACTTGCTGCCTGGGTGCGGCAATGCTCCTGTCCTCTTGCGGACAATCTCCCAAAAAAGCGGCCGAGGACGAAGCCGTACAGACCGAAGTCGCCCGTCAGGACTCACTGACGGCCGCGGCGAAATTGGAAGCTGAAACAAAACAGAAGGAAATTATGGAAACCATCGCAACCCTGCCCGCCGAACCTCAGTTCGATTTGGTGACGAATATGGGCACAATGAGAATCAAACTTTATTCGGACACTCCCAAGCATCGTGAAAACTTTGCAAAACTTGCGCTGTCGGGCTTCTATGACGGAATACTCTTCCACAGAGTCATCCCCGGCTTTATGGTACAGACCGGCGACCCTCTGACGAAGGACGCGCAGAACAAGGAGAAGTTCGGCACTGGCGGCCCCGGCTATACCATCCCCGCAGAAATCGTTGAAGGTCACGGACACAAGCTCGGAGCCATTGCCGCGGCAAGACTTGGGGATAAGGCCAATCCTATGAAGGAGTCGAGCGGAAGCCAGTTCTACATTGTGGTGGACGAAGTCGGATGTTCTCATCTGGACGGTCAGTATTCTGTGTTCGGAGAAGTCATAACGGGCGTCGAAACCGCAAAGAAAATATCCCAGGTTGACACAGACCCCAGGGACTGCCCGTTGGAAGACGTGAAGATTGAAAAAGTTCTCCTCGTGGAATAATTTATGGCACGGGATTTGAAAATTCTTCTGACCGAATAGTTTTTTCATAGGTTAAATTAGGTTAGAATTGATAAAGGCTGCGATGTGAATCGCGGCCTTTTTCAATTCCGGCTGTCGCCGTGGCGATTTGGGGGCGTTCCTCAGGAATCCAGAGAGCACAGGAGGGAACTGCCTTCTTCCTCGAGTATGATGGAAACCTTGCCGCAAAGACCGCGCAATATGGCGCTCGGAACCATATTCTCCTCGCTGTCAAGTACTGAATCGTCCAAACCAATCGGGGTGTGTATGGAAATCTCCTGAACTGCCTTCTTCTCTGAATAGGAGACTTTCACCTTGACTCCGGCAGTGGCTCCCACTATGAGCAGCCCTTCCTCCACGATATGGATGATATGGTTGATTGTGGTGTCGGGCAATCCGTATTTGTTGCAGAAACTTCCGATGCGCGCAATCATCTCGTAATAGTCGTAATTCTCCGAATTGATGTCGTAAGAACACTCGCGTATGCGGTTGATGAACTTTTTGGTGTTCGACTTCTGCGGATGTTCGAAAATAAGTTCGGGAGAGCCCTCCTCATAGACGACACCCTGGTCCATATAGAATACCCGTGTCGAAACGTCGCGTGCGAAGCGCATCTCGTGCGTGACTATAATCATAGTCCTTCCCTGCTTTGCCAGCGTCTTCATTACGCCCAGTACCTCGCTGACCATCGTAGGGTCAAGAGCGGAGGTCGGTTCGTCGAACAACAGGATTTCCGGGTCCATAGCAAGGGCCCTCGCTATCGCGACTCTCTGTTTCTGCCCTCCTGAAAGTTCTTCCGGATAGGCGTTTGCCTTTTCTGCAAGTCCCACGAGCTGAAGCAGTTCCATCGCTCTGGCGTCAGCGTCCTGCCGGCTCTTCTTGAGCAGATTGACCGGAGCGTATGTCACGTTCTCCAGTACGGTCTTGCCATTGAAGAGATTGAAGGACTGGAAAACCATTCCCATCTTCCTCCGGAGCGCAGGAACGTCCACTCCCGGAGAAAGAACGTCCTGCCCGTCTATGACGATGCTCCCCTCGTCGGGCGTCTCGAGCAGGTTGAGGCAACGGAGGAAAGTGCTCTTTCCTGTCCCGGAAGGCCCGATTACACTTATCACGTCCCCTTTGCGAATCTCGGCATTGACTCCCCTCAGAACGTGCAGGGTGCCGCCGAATGTCTTCTTGAGACCAGAAACGCGGATAATCACGTCAGGGTCTATGCCTTCGACCATGACGGGCGCGGTTTTCTGGACACGCTTTCTGATAGCGGCCCCGGCACCCGAAAGAACGAGCAGCACGCCGAAAATCCAAAGCAGGGCGGAGGGGAAGTCCTCTCCTTCTCCCTCTGTAGCGCCGGGATTTTTAATGTAAACATAAACGAGCTTGCTCTTGTAGTAAGGGACCTGTATGACGTTCTTCTGCCTTTCTTCCGTGATGGAGATGGAGGCGACGGCCATATCCGCCTTTCCTGAAATGATGCTCGGCATCATTGCTCCGAAATCCATATTCAGGAGTTCAAGCGGGCGGTTCAATTTCAGGGCGAACAATCTGATGAGTTCCAACTCATAACCGTCATAACTCCCGTTCATACTGAAATTCAGGGGTGGGGTGGTGGGCATAATCGCCACTTTCAGAGGGTCTCCTTCACTGACCTCCTCTATATCGACGTGGGCTTCTTCCAGAGATTTGCCCTTCATCCATCTGTCCCTGATTTCCCGGTGCTTTCCGCTTGCGTCGAGTTCGGCGATGAAGTCCCTGAACCTGTCTGCGAGGGCCGTGTCCTTGAGATTGAAGCAGGCGCCCATAGGCAGTGACGGGCAGGTGGACGATATGGTGTCTATTTCCGGGTGCTCCCTCATAGGCTGGATGGCAACGATGTCATCTATGAAAAAGGCGGAAACCTTGCCTTTCAGCAACGCTTCCAGGCAGTCGATGTCGTTGTTGAAGGACAGGATGCCCTCGTAACCGGCCCTGCGGTCAGTCTGGACCAGTTCGCCGACGGACCCCAGGATTACGCACAGTTTCTCATCATTGAAATCCTCCTCGGATGTGAACTCCTTCACGTTCCCGGAATTCGGATTGCAGGACAGCGTCAGGGTCGAGAGCAGGGCAAGCGCAAGAACGGCGGAAGCGTTTTTGCGCCGCGGAGGTCTCGCAAGCCTCTTGAGCAGAAGCCCTATCAGCCAGGCTATCAGAAAATAAATCAGGGCTACGGCGATGAGAGGGAAGAACGCGTCGAATGTCCTTGCCCTGACTATGTCGCAGGCCTTTGTCATATCCACGACAGCCACATAGCCCACTATCGAAGTGTTTTTCAGAAGCCCTATCACTTCTCCCTGATAGACAGGAATCACGTTCTTGGCAGCCTGCGGCAACACGATTCTGAAGAATGTCTGGGTCTTTGAGAACCCCAGCGAGAGGCCGGCCTCGGTCTGTCCCCTGTCAATGCCCTGAATGCTGGTTCTGAGCATCTCGCAGATGTATGCGGAAGTGTTCATCGCGAAGGTGACGATGGCTATCGTGATACCCGAAGCCTCCGCGGGGGCAAGAATCACATAGTACATAATCATCAGCATCACCAGTACGGGGGTTCCCCTCATGATGTCGATGTAAACTTCTGCGAATTTCCGCAGCCAGCGGCGCCTGTTCATACGCATCCAGCATATCAGGCCTCCCAGCAGGGTTCCTGCCAGTACCGCAAAGAAAGTTATTATGAGAGTGGCCTTGAGTCCGTTGAGTATCAGCAGATATCTGTCTTCCTGTATGAAGTTCTTGAAAAAAGATTCGGCAATGCTGTTCACGAGGGATAATGTAATCATAGCGTCTATCTGTCCGGTTTCCTGTAATTGTATCCCAGCAGGTCGAGAATGCCAAGATGAATTTCCAGCGAGGCGCGGAACCTTTGCCAGTCCTTGGCCCCATTGCTGCACCACTGCGCCTCACTCAAAGCCTGCAAACGGGGGAGAAGCATATACTCGAGATGCTCCGATGTAGGAATGTATTCCGTCCAGAGGTTAGCCTGGGCTCCCAGAATATGCCCGGCCTCCTCGTCTGTGAATCCCCTGGTGGGGTTGAATTCGTAAACCTTCTTCAGGGGAAGCGTCCCCCAACCGCCCAGAGGCTCGTCCTTGCTGTCAGACTGGGCGAAATCGAAATAGCAGTGCTCGTAGGGGGTCATCACCACGTCGAATCCTTTTCTGACCGCTTCCGCCCCAAGTTTCCCGTCCTTCCAGGACATCACCGTGGCTCCCGGGGCAAGTTCCCCCTCCATAATCTCCTCCCATCCTATGAGTTTCTTGCCCTTTGAACCGAGGACCTGCTGCATCCTTGCGGTGACATAGTTCTGGAGATATTGTTCCTTGGTGGCTTTCTTCGTGTCCTTCAATCCCAGTTCCGCAATCCTGGCCTGGCAGTCGGGGCACTTCTTCCACTCATCCTTGGGGCACTCGTCCCCTCCCACGTGGATATATTCGCAAGGGAACAGGTCCGCAACTTCGGAGAGCACGTCTTCAAGGAACTGCATAGTGCCTTCCTTGCCGGGGCACAGGACCTCCTGGGCCACTCCCCAACTTGTCCACACGGTGTAGGGGCCGCCGGTGCAGCCGAATTCGGGATAGGCGGCGAGCGCCGCGCGCATATGCCCGGGCAGGTCTATTTCCGGAACCACTTCTATGCCGAGGTTGGCAGCATATGCTATCACCTCGCGTATCTGCTCCTTAGTGTAGAATCCCCCGTAGCGTATCCCGTCATTGCTGTCCATATCCTTGGCTATGCAGGTGCCGTCGCGGAAACCTCCCGTTTCGGTCAGACGCGGGTATTTTTCGATTTCCAACCTCCAGCCCTGGTCGTCAGTCAAGTGCCAGTGGAACTTGTTGAGCTTGTACATTGCCATCACGTCCAGGTACTTCTTGACTTCCTCCACCGGGAAGAAATGCCGTGAGCAGTCAAGATGCATCCCTCTCCATCCGAATCGCGGAGCATCCTTTATGGTGCAGCAGGGAATCTCCCACCTGATTCCGTCAGTGGGCGCGCCCGTATAGATGCACACGGGCATAATCTGTTTCAGTGTCTGGATGGAATTGAGCAGCCCCTTGTAGTCGGGAAACCGCACGGTAACCGCTTTCCTGGAGACCTCTATGACGTAGCCTTCCGCGGGGATTCCGCCGTCCTTCAGAAATACGAATCCCCTGGCCTGTCCGGCGTCCACTGTCGCCTTGAGCCTTATCGTGGGCGCGATGCTGCTGCGTTTCCCGCAGCAGTTGGAAAGATTGTCGGCCAGCAGAGCCAGCTGGGCGTATTCTTTTTCTCCGATTGAAGAATCACAGGTGAAGGGAGCTCCTTTTGGATTGAACGACCCCTTTGTCAATTCGACTTCCTGGGGATAGGGAATTATTGGCAGGAACGCCGCCAGAAGGAAGGTTAAAAGTTTCATATATGCAAAGATAAAATTTTAGGCAAAAAAATAAAAAAAGATTTGTGGTTTTCAAAAAATTGCCTACCTTTGCAACCCTTTCGCGTTGAAGCGGAAGGAAGTTCTTTGATAATACTGAAAGGAAAGTACAAGCAAAGTACCGAGAAAAAGAATCGAGAGCGTTAATTC
>JAKSKF010000038.1 GCA_024401825.1 Bacteroidales bacterium | reverse complement strand
AGTTTCCGACGTGGATTTCCACGCTGACACCGCCCAATCCGGACGTCGCCAGGAACGCCCTGTCTCTGAGTTTGACGAACCAGCTCACCTTGTTGCCGCTCTTCAGGTAATTCGTAGCCAGTGTTCTGGCCACGGGGAAATTGAAGATACGGTGCTGTATGGGTACAATGGCGTCATCGCCTATTGGCAGGCAGTTGTTGTACCAGTCCATAAGGGTAGGGTACTCATTGAAATATGTACCGAAAACAAAGCCGAAGGCGCTCCCCTCACCCACATATGTTTTTGTATAACGGGCGTCGCTGTCCTCGGCATAGATTGCGAATGCGTAGGAACTGCCCTTGTAGCTGAACTTCACGAACAGCGCGTCGGACACCAGAATCCTTCCGTAGACATCAGAGTATTCCTTGCCCAGTTCCGCCTTTCCGCCCCTGACATCATTTCCCTGGATGTCAAGAAGGAAATTGCTCACGGGCATAACCTCGAGGCCTCCTATCTTCAGCTCATTGGCGTTGCCCAGCTGGATTCTGAGGTAGGGGACGTCGGTCTGTCCGAGATTGTAGGAAAGTTCCCTGATTTGGTCTATCGCAAGTCTGAAACTCCTTCTGTTGCCGAAGTACTCCAGGGTGTGAGTGGGAGTCTCGTCATACCTTCCGATGAGGTTGCCCATTGTCTGGAAGAACTCCCTCAGGACCTTGATTATCAGGGCTGTCTCCTTCTTGTCGTCTCCCTGGTTGATGCCAACGAGCTCCTCAGCGAAGACGAGCAGGGGCTCCAGGTCCGCCTTGTCAGACCACGTGTCTACTGAAATGACGTTCAGTTCCTCGGAGGACTGAACCTCGCCGGAAGAAACACTCTCCTTCTGGCAGGATGCGAACAGGCCCAGAGTGGCCAGCGCGCAGAGTAAAATCAAACTTTTCTTCATTACGATTGAATTATAATCTTATAAAGATAAAATTAAATTTCATCCTTGACAAACTTTCAAGGATTTTTTTTTGAACATAAGCCTCAATAATATCTCATATCTAACAGGCACCCATCAGGCCCGCCGTCCGCGGGCCTGATGGAATGAGATGAAGGTATTTCTTTATTCCGGCTGGGAGCCTTGATAGGCGCCGGGCCGCCATTCGCCTGTTTGGGGACGGGCATTGCCCAACTGGTCCTTGTACAGGGCGCCTATCTGTTCAAGCCAGGACTTGAATCCGGGAATCTGGCCGATATGGCTTACGGCAGTTTCGGCATCAGCGTTGCCGGTATTGTTGCCGCCGGTCATAGTCCCGTTCCATTTCCAGCACATATCGGTTCCGTCCCAGGCAAGGCTTCCGAACATACTCTTGTCGAAGCCGTTGCTCCCGGGTGTCTCGAGCATTGTATATGAGCCGCCGGCACCGCTTGCCGAATTGTCGCTTCGCTTGGTGTGATAGGCATAGTTGTCCGTTGTATTATAGTTTGAGAAGGCCCTGTTGCAGGTGGCGGCGCCTTCAGTCACGACAATGTTGTTGACAAAATAGTGCTTGCCCTCTCTGATGCCTGAGAAACGGACAATCGAATTGTCACTGGTTGAAATGTCGTGAGAGTCTCCTGTCCTGGGAGAGCCTATGAACGAACAGTTGCTGAGGCAGATGTCCTTGATGTCCGCAAGATTCACCCACGATGCCTGCCATCCCTTGTTTCCGTTCTCGGTCCAGGTGTTGTCATTGATTGAGCAGTTATTCATACAAAACTCCTCGGCCTTCTCGATATGGATTGTGGTTCCGTTGCGGAAAGTGATGAAGTTGCCGTCAAAGCTGCACGCGTTCAGATAAATTGACGCGCCGGTTGCCCAGACGCAGAGCGCACCCCCTCGAACTGCGTGATTGCCCTTGAACTTGCAGTTGTTGAAGGTGTATTTTCCTCCTGCATTGATGTAAACGGCTCCACCATATGCGTGATTGTAACTGTCAGTGATATCTTTAGAGACGAAAAAATTACCTTCAAAGGTGCAACCTTCCACTGAAATGCTGCCGGTACTGTCAAAGCGAATCGCTCCTCCTCCATACCTTCCGTTATTGTTTCCATCCGGAATACCGATGCATTGGACCTGATTCGATGTGAATGTGCAACCTGAGATGAGACTGTTCCCGGAACCGTTCATATTGATTGCGGCGCCTCCGAAGGATTTGTTGAAATTCCCGTTGAAAGTGCAGTTTTTCATCGTCATCATTCCCTTTCCGGTAGTTCCGACAGCTCCGCCATACGCAACCGTGCCGCCGGAAGATTCGTTGCTGTTATTCTTGAAAGTGACACCTTCACAGGTCAGAGAGCCCCCGTCGCTTCCCATCACGACAGCGCTGCCGTGACCTTCTGTCGCGTAATTGCTTTCTATACTGGCACCCTCCTTTATGGTTACTTTGGAGTCACCTCCCTGATACAGGAATCCGCCGCCCTTCGCGGTGTTTTGAGAGTATGTTCCGCCGACTATCTCAAGTTCGCTCTTGTCCTGAGTGAATATCGCGCCGCCGAAATTTGAAGTGTTCCTTGTCATGGAGCAACCCGTCAAGGTTACCTTGGCGTTGTTCCACGCATACAGCGCACCGCCTCTCCAGCCGCTATTGGAATTTTCTATAAACGAGCAATTTTCCATATTGAGCCGGCCTGTACTGATGGCTACTGCACCACCGTCCATAAGCTCAGTCTTGTTGTCTAAGAACATGCAGTCTTCGACCTTCACGGTGCAGTTTGCATCCACATAAATGGAGTTTCCGGGACCGTGGATACCCCTGTTTCCTCTGAATTTGCAATTTTTCACCGTTGCATCAGCATCAAGAGTGAGGGATGCTCCGTAACTTGCCTTGTTGCGGGCAAACAGGCAATTCTCAAAATATGACTTGCCGTATGTCTTGATTCCCGCCTGGGAGTGATGCAGACCCGCCGTGTCCGCATCCTCATTGACATTTTCAGTAATCCAGCAGTTGGTGAATCTCGATTCCGTACCCTCCTCCAGCAGAATGCCGGGTTCTGTAGATATGTAGGAGCGGCTTTTACGGAATGCTATTCTGTCGAACGATACTTTGACGGCATTGCCGATGACAAGAAGTCTGTGCTTGGTGCCCCCTGAAAAGATGGTGGTGTCTGTATCCGAACCCTGGAAATCAATATCGACCCTTCTTCCTCCATATTCCATCGTCAGGAGTTTTCCCAGGTCGTATATGCCGGACTCGAAGTGGATGGTGGCTCCGTTCAGGGCTGCGGCCTGCGCGGGCAATTCGGCTTCGGGGCGTGGCGTCAGCAGGGCTTTCAGGGCCGCGGTGTCCATAGCGTTTTCCTTGTTCCTGCCTGATTTGGTACCGCTTCCGTCCACAGAGACATAATAGTCTTCTCCGTCACCCTCGGTTACCGTCGCGAAGCTTGTCGTATAGTTTGAGATACCGTTGCTGATGTTGGCGGCAACCGCGAGCATCAGGGTCGGTACTTCGGGAAGACGGTCGCTTACGTCCGCCTTGATTTCCACGATGCCATTTTCCTTGTCAACTGTGAAATCGGTAATGTTCCCGGCCTTGACCGTATCTACCTTCACTGACTTGGTGAAGACATTGTTCGTAAGTATCCTGACATTTTCTTTTTTCAGGTCCTTCGCCGCCGCTGCCGGACTCACTATGAGATTGAGCTCGAGTATGCCGGAAACGGCTTTCACGCTGCCGTCGCTGTAAGCGGGAACGATTGTCACTGTCTGTATCATCTTCTCGATGTCGTCAACCCTTCCGGTGAGTACCGCCACTTCAGCCTCCAGTGTGCCGACCCTGGTGTCCAGGGCCGCAATCGTGCTGTTCACCTTTGCGATGGAATCCTGGAGGGCCTGTGTCAACTTGCCTTCAGAGGTCTCTATTGCTGACCGTATCGCAGCCTTGTACTCGTTGCGGATAGCCGCCTTGGCAGTGTCAACTGCTGCCTTTGTCTTTGTGAGCTCTGCGGCGAGGCTGTCAATCCTTGTCATATCCTTGCTCCCTTTCAAGGCGTCAATCTCCGATTGCATTACTGAAAGCTTGGCGTCCATCTGCGCTGCGGTGTAGTATTCGCTGAGCCTCTCATTCACCCAGTTCTGCAGAGATGTCCTGCATCCCTCGATTTCGCCTGCTATCCTGGCGTCGAGCATTCCGATTCTCGCATCAATCCCCGCGATGGTGTCACAGGTCCACTGGTGTTGCTCCAGGGTTGCGAAAGTGGCGTTGCACCAATCCTTGGTGGCATAGGATGAAAGTACTTCATTGACATAATCCGTCAGGCCGTCGATGCGTTCTCCAAGGGCCTTGTCGGCGTTCTGAAGTTCTGTGATGTCGCCACCGTGGGCCGCCACTTCGGACGATAGCGTCTCAATGCTGCTGCGTATTGTGCCCAGGTCTGAGATGCTGGACTTTATGCCCTCAATCTGGGTCTTGATTGCTGCAATCTGGTCACTTCCGGCACCGTCAATCTTCTTCTCAAGGTTGTCGAGCCTCTCGTTGATTTTCGAGCAGGAGCCAAACATCCCGATAACTATGGCCGCAATGGAAAGCGTGCCGAGCAGATAAAAACTTTTCTTCATTTCAATTTTACATTTATCTCGCCAAAAATAAGAATATTATCCGTCTTTGACAAACTTGTCCGCAATGTACATTATGCCGCCGTCCGCGGGCCTGAATGGATGCGATGCGGCAAGGGAGGAATAGAACTTCAGGTCCTCAGAACCTTATGACGGTCCCGGCTCCGACAGCCCCTGTCAAGGGGTCCGTGAAAGGCATTACTGACAGTTGGATTTCCGTCTGCGACTTTATTCCGAACAGGTTTTCAATAGGTTTCAGCGTCCATCGTCCTATCTGGGCGGACAGGATTCCGAAACCGGCGCCGGCGAGCGCGTCCCACCAGTAGTGCCTGTTGTGCACAACCCTGAGGACGCCCACTGCCGCCGCTGCGGCATAGGCTCCCGCGCCCCATCCCCATCCATAGTCCTGCCTCACCAGTTCCGCCCCGGCAAACGCCGTGGCAGTGTGCCCGGAAAAGAAAGACTTGTCATCAGCTCCGTCCGGCCTGACCTCCTTGAAAATGGCTTTGAAAGAGTTAGAAATCAGCAGGCTGGAACCTATCGAGACACCGGCCTTGATGAGTCTTTCGTACCAGAGCGTGCCGGTCTTGGCCCCGGCGAACCCGATTCCTATGTCAACGGCATAAGGCGCGTACTGCAGATAAGTCTCAAAGTATTTCAGGTCAGGATGCCTTTCGGAAAACTGGGCCCTGGAATCAATGGAGACCGTCAGCAGTATCAGACACGATATGACGCCAAGGAATCTTTTCATAACTTGTCCGTGAACCAGTCGGCCAGCTTGGCGTAGAGATGCGCCCTTGCCTTTCCTGACATATTGTGCTTGCTGACAGGGTAGGGGAAGTAATCCAGCGGAATGCCTTCTTCAACGCACTTTTCCACGAAACTTAGGGAATTCAGCCACAGGACGGTGTCGTCAACCGCGCCCTGACAAATCAGCAGAGGCCTTGCAAGGCAGGAAGTCCTGTTCATCAGGGATGTCGCCCGATAACCTTCAGGGTTGGATTCGGGAGTGTCCATATAACGCTCTCCGTACATCACTTCATACCATTTCCAGTCTATGACAGGCCCGCCCGCGGCTGCGGCCTTGTAAATCTCCGGATAGCCCGTCACCAGGCTTATGCTCATAAAGCCACCGTAACTCCATCCCATTACGCCTATCCTGTCAGTGTCCACGAAACCTCTCGAAATGAGCTCCCGGATGCCCGCAACCTGGTCTTCCATCTCCACACGGCCGCACTGCCTGTTGATTGCCTTCTCGTATTCGGCCCCGCGGTTCATGGTTCCGCGATTGTCCTGGATGTACACCAGAAATCCTTTCTGCGCCATCAGCATCTCCCACATCCTGATTTGAGCCAGCCAGGAGTCGGTTACCATCTGGGAGTGGGGACCCCCGTAAACGTAATGAATCAGAGGGTACTTCCTGTCAGGGTCGAAATTCAGCGGCTTGACCAGCCTGTACCAGTTGTCGTACCTGCCGTCCGCGCTCTTGACAGTGCCTGTTTCCACCTCGCACTGCGCAAAACCCGCAAGGGGATTCTTCGCCTGGTCAAGGACTCTGACGAGTTTGCCGTCCGCCGTCTTGAACTTCACTGTCCCCGGGTTGTCGAGACTGCTGTACGTGTCTATGAAGCGGGTGCAGTCCTGGCTCATCTGGATGACGTGCCAGCCCGGTTCCGTGGTCAGTCTCTGCGGAGTTCCGGATTTTCTGGAGCCGATTTTGACCCTCATCAGCTGGCATTGGACCGGTGAAATCTCGTGTGAGGTGTAATAGACGAACCTCCCGTCATTTCCGCAGTACTCGACGTCTGCATTGCATTGCGTAATCCTGCGGATGTTTCCGAGGGTGTCGCACAGGTAGAGGCTCCTGAATGAGTCCCTGTTGTCCGTCCTGTAGATGAACTTGTAGCTTCCCTTCACGAAATGGATGGGGTCCAGCGGTTCTACCCAGGCATCGTTCTCCTCAGTCAGTATGGTCCTGACGAACTTTCCGTTGTCGGCCCTGTACTGGTTGAGCCTCATATGGTGCTGCTCGCGGTCCAGAACCTGCACGAAGATGTACTTCCCGTCGGGCCCCCAGCTCACGTTGGTCAGATAGCGCTCGTCCGTGAAGTCGGTGATTTTCAGGGTGGAGAGTATGTTCCCGAAGAAATCGCACACGCAGAGTTCCAGTTTTTCGGAGGGGGCGCCCGCCATCGGATACCGGATTTCCTTCAATCTGTTCTCCTGCCCGACGTTCACCAGAGGGAAAGTCCCCACCTGCCGTTCGTCTTTCCTGTAAACCGCCACCAGGCCCCTTCCTCCGGGGCAGGGGATGACGCCCCTGTCGCAGTTGAACTCGTTGCGGCTCACGTGTTCCCCGTAAACTATCCCTTCTTCCGCACCGGAGGGGAGTCCTCCTTCATATACGAAGTCCGGCGCCTTGCCCTTGGCAATCCTTCCGTTGACGTCCCAATGGAACTTGAGTAATGCCGGCCTTGTTTCGGGACCTGCGGCCTGTTCCACGCTCAGAAGCCTGCCGCCCTGTTCCTGCGCCGGTCTTGTGGCGAATACGGTCATCGCCAGTACAATCGCTCCTATCATATGCTTCACTCTATCGGTCTTCCTGTAAGCTCCCATCCGGCCAGGGTGGCCACATAGGGAATGAATACGTGCGCTATCTTCTTGTGCGCCTTGTAGTTGGGGTGCATATCCGCGCCTAGTTCGCGGTCGTCGTCCAGGTCAACCTTCGGGAAGATGGCTGAATAGTGGACGTTCTTCATTCCGCTGCCCAGCGCCGCTTCGCGCACATAGTTGAAGAGGTTTTCGTCCGATTTGGACGCGCAGCACAGAATGGGGTGGTCCTCACCGTAGTTTGCCTTGATTTCCCTGAGCAGCTTGTGGTACTTGGCGATGAATCTGCCCTTGTGGGGCTGGAGCGAAACGGAGAAGTCATTGGCCCCCAGATAGATGATTGTGATTGCGGGCTTCCAGTCCGACTTGGACGCATCCCACGTCACTTCCCGGTTCTCGTCGAAGGTCTGGTTGTAGCGCTCGCTCATATGGTAACCCTTGATTGCATCCTTGTGCTCCTCGTTGTAGTTGCGGCTGACGCCCATTCCGGAATGGGCGATGGTCATAAGGTCGGCGTCGAAGTAGCGCGCGATGATGGCTTCGTATGCCTTGTTCACGTTTTCGGTGGCGGGGGAGAACCGGTCTGTGGAAACGCTGTTCTCGCTTCCGTATCCGCAGGTGTAGGAGTCTCCCACAACCTCAATCATCCTTTCCTTGAGAGGCTCGGCCCGGAGAAGTTCTCCCTGTGTGGTGAAACTGTGCACGGTGGTCGTGCCCTGCTCGCCTTCGGTCCTCTTCTGGATGGTTATGAAGTGATTTCCCTTTCCCAAGTTTTCCGCAACGGTTACGGTGCTGTCCTTTCCGAAGGTCGTGATGACCTTGTCGGCCTCGACTCCGGGAGTCTTGTCAATCCAGACGTTGTACCAGTTCTTTCGGGTGTCGGACACCTTCATCTTCAGGAAATCTCCCCGGAAAGCAACCCTTATGGTGGAATTGCTCCAGTCGAATGACACCGAACCGTCCTCTGAGACGGCTGTGCGCGCGATGTAGGTGACCCGGCTGTCGGCTGCGGGGGTAGTCACCTCACTTGCCTTGTTCCCCGCCGAGGCGGCAACGCTGAAAAGCGCGGCTGCAATAAAAAGTATTCTTTTCATATTTTCAGTTTTGTTCCAAGAATACAAATCTAACTCTTTTGCCCGACTTCTCCAATTGGGAGGCCTTTATAACGCAAAATGAGGCCGCAACCCGGTTGCGACCCCATTGTTGAACCTCTGAAAGAAATTACTTCTTTCTGCTCTTGTATCTCTGATAGAACATATCAACGCGGCCGGCTGTGTCGACAATCTTGGTCTTGCCGGTGTAGAAAGGGTGAGACGTGTTGGAAATCTCAAGCTTTACGAGGGGGTATTCAACACCTTCGATTGTGATGGTCTCCTTTGTGTTGGCGCAGGAGCGGGTGATGAACACGTCTTCGTTTGACATATCCTTGAAAGCTACAAGACGGTAGGTTTCGGGATGGATTCCTTGTTTCATTTTACACTAGTGTTAGAATTCGGGCGCAAATATAGCGAAATTATTTGATTCTGCAAGGTAAATCGTCATACAGGCAGAAGCGCTTGGCTTTTCTTATCCACTTCTGCTCCTCTCCCTTGATGTGCTCCTGGACTATGTCGAAGGTTATGCCGCCTTTCAGGTATTCCTCTATCACGGGGTCGGCAATCTTGACGAACAGTTCCGGAAGCATCTCGAAGTCAGAATAGTGCTCCGCGAAATACCTCATCAGCCTCAGGGTGTGCATAAGCGAGTGGTACTGTCCTCCCGGTTTCAGCATTATCTGGTACCCGAAGCAGCGTTCGTCCCTGTATCTTCCGGCGGAAGGGGTGAAACTGCAGGGCCTCATCATCGCGCTTTCCGGGCAGGGGACGTCCTCTATTCCGTCCGCCTTGATGAAGGGGGCCCCGATGTATTCGTAGGGGCGGGAAGTCCCGATTCCCGGGGTGATGCTCGTGTTGTTCCAGAGTCCGCCTCCGGAATAGAGCTGGCAGGTGAAGAATCCCGGAATGTCCGATGCGGGGGCGATGGTCCAGGGCATAAGTTCGTAGGATGAAGGACAGGAGTAGGCGGAAATCACGTGAAGGGGGAAGTCCGCGCCTATTTCGTGATGATACAGGCTGCACAGTTCTCCGAGCGTAAGTCCGTGCCTGTGCGCAACTTCAGGTATCCAGAGCGATGTGTCCAGCGTAGTGGGCATACTGCCCTCGACTGTCCTGCCCGCAGGATTGGGGTGGTCCACGATATATATGGAGGGACCTTCGGCCATCCTCGACCTGAACAGCAGGAGCCTCATCACGTCCCTGGTGTAGTTGAAATACCGGCATCCCACATCCTGTATTTCAACCACGACGGCGTTGAGCTTCTCAAGTTCGTCCTGCGAGAAATCGAAATGCGAAGTGAGCGGAGTCAACTCCGTAGTGGACGGGGTGAATAGCTTCGCGAGGTTTCCCCTGTGACGGAAAACCTCCCACATATAACGGCCGGTTCCGGTGTCCCAGCAGTTCTGCGTGCAGAAACATCCTACCTTGCCTTCCGTCAGGCTCTTGTCAAGCTGGTCGGCTATGGGTGTGGTGCGGAATGAAAACAATTTGTCGCTGTACTTACTTTTCTGTCATTCGGGAGGCCAGGTCCATTATCTCCGCGGAGAGCGCCTTCGCCTCCGCTTCGGTCGGCGCCTCGGAATATACGCGGATTATGGGCTCCGTGTTGGAGCGCCGCAGTATTGTCCATTTCCTCTCCTTCTCGAAATCAATCCTGACTCCGTCCAGGGTGTTGACGTTCTCGTTTGCGTAATGCTCCCTGACCAGCGTGAGTATGGGTTCGGCCAGACTCATATCGGTCAGTTCGATACGGTTCTTGTCTATGTAATATTCCGGAAGCGTCTTCTTGTATTCGCTGACTTTCATTCCGTTGCGGGCCATAAGGCTGAGGAAGAGGGCCGTGCCCGTCATTGCGTCGCGCCCGTAGTGGCTGGCGGGGTAGATTACGCCCCCGTTGCCTTCGCCTCCTATCAGGGCTCCCACCTCGTGCATCCTGGTGGTGACGTTGACCTCGCCTACGGCTGCGGAGCAATAGACTCCTCCGTGGGCTTCCGTCACGTCGCGCAGTCCCCTCGACGATGACAGGTTGGACACAGTCCTGAGGTCCTTTATTCCCCTTGCCTCGGCTCTGCCCAGAAGGTAGTCCGCCACTGCGATTAGGGTGTTTTCCTCTACGAAGGGCTCACCGTTCTCGCAGATGAATGCGAGCCTGTCCACGTCCGGGTCCACGCTGATTCCAAGGTCGGCCTTGTGTCTTACGACCGCTTCGCTGAGAGCCGTCAGGTTGCGGGGGAGGGGCTCCGGATTGTGGGCGAAGTCTCCGGTTATGTCACCGTTGAGGACTATGCACTCCGCTCCGAGCCTCTCCAGAAGACGGGGCATTATGATGGAGCCGACGGAATTTATGCAGTCCACGACAATCTTGAATCCGGCCTTGCGCACGGCCTGCGCGTCGACTTCCTCAAGGGCGAGCACGGAGTCTATGTGGGCGTCGGTGAAATCCCGCTCCTCCACCGTCCCGAGTCCGTCCACGTCAGTGAAGTCGAAATCCTCGTTCTGCGCGAGTTCCAGAATGGACCTGCCCTGCTCCGCGGTAAGGAATTCCCCCTTGTCGTTCAGAAGTTTCAGGGCGTTCCAGTGACGGGGGTTGTGGGATGCCGTTATGATTATTCCGCCGTCCGCATTGGCAAAGTTGACAGCCAGCTCTGTGGTGGGTGTGCTCGCATAGCCGCATTTCACGACGTTCACGCCACAGGCCACAAGGGTGCCGCAGACAAGCTGCTCCACCATCGAGCCGCTGATGCGTCCGTCCTTTCCGACCACTATCCGGTACTTTCCGGAGCCGTCCGCGGGCCTTGCCTTCCGTTCCGGCAGGGTCCGGCAGTATGCGTATGTGAACTTCACAATGTCGATGGGGGTGAGACCGTTTCCTGCGGGTCCGCCTATCGTTCCTCGTATTCCTGAAATGGATTTTATCAGTGCCATTTTCGATATTTGTGAAAGGAATCACAAAATTAACGAAAATTTTGGGATATTCAATTTATTGCATATCTTTGCACTCCCAACGGTGGGTTCGTATAACGGTTAGTACTCGAGATTCTCAATCTCGCAATAGGAGTT
>JAKSKF010000037.1 GCA_024401825.1 Bacteroidales bacterium | reverse complement strand
TATGTTCAAAGGACAACCAAAAGGCCTGTTCGCACTGGCGCTTGCCAACACAGGCGAACGATTCGGCTACTACACTATGCTGGCCATCTTTATGCTCTTCCTCCAGGCAAAATTCGGATGGGGAGGTTCCCTTGCCAGTACAATCTATGCCATATTCCTGGCAGCAGTCTATTTCTTCCCCGTACTCGGAGGTATCCTTGCCGACAAGATAGGCTACGGCAAATGCGTCGTCACCGGTGTTTGCATTATGTTCCTGGGATATCTGGCACTGTCCATCCCTACGGGAGCCAACGCGCTGGGAATCACCCTTATGATTGGAGCCCTCCTGCTCGTAGCCATAGGAACAGGACTTTTCAAAGGCAACCTCCAGGTGCTTGTCGGCAATCTGTACGACGACCCCAAATACTCCGCAAAGCGTGATTCGGCATTCAGCCTGTTCTATATGGCAATCAACATAGGCGCAATGTTCGCTCCTTCTGCCGCCACTGCAATCACCAACAGATTCCTCGGAAAGGCAGGCCTCATCTACAAGGCCGACATCCCCGCCCTGGCTCACCAGTTCATAGGCGGGACCATCACTCCCGAGAACACCGACAAACTCCAGTCCTTCGTTCAGATGATGCCGGAAGGACCTGCAAGGAGTATGGACCTCGCCACTTTCTGTCCTTACTACATCGAGCATCTTTCATCCTCTTACAATATGGGCTTTGCCGTGGCTTGCGTATCGTTGGTATTCTCCATAGCCATCTACTTCTGCACACGCAACTGGTTCAGGCACGCCGACGTCAATGCCAAGCAGGCCGCGGCCAGCGGCAAGACGGAGGTCGAACTCACCCCCAAGCAGACCAAAGACAGAATCGTGGCCCTCTGCCTGGTTTTCGCAGTGGTCATCTTCTTCTGGATGGCTTTCCACCAGAACGGACAGTCCCTTACCTGGTTCGCCCGTGACTACACCCAAAGCACTGTCACCGGATGGCCCAAACTCGGATTCAACATCTGGATTCTCGCGCTCGTGGCCGTGTCCGTCTATACGCTGTTCGGCATTTTCCAGTCCGAAAGCGCAAGGGGAAGGATTACTAGCGGCGTTGTCACCGCGCTCCTGTGGGGCGGAGCATACTGGCTGTATGCGGGAATGCCCGGCATCCTTGAAATTCAGCCTCAGCTTTTCCAGCAGTTCAATCCTTTCTTCGTAGTGGCCCTGACCCCCATTTCAATGGCAATCTTCAGCGCCCTCGCCAACAGGAAGACAGCCGCCCATCCCAAGGGCCTGGAACCATCGGCTCCCAAGAAAATCGCCTTCGGTATGATTGTGGCCGCAGCCGGATACCTCATTATGATATTCGCCTCTCTGGGACAGCAGTCCCCTGCCGAACTTTCAGGCACTGTATCTCCCGACCCTGTCGTGCCGATGTACCTTATGGGCACATATCTGGTGCTCACCTTCGCGGAGCTGCTTCTCTCTCCTATGGGAATCTCGTTCGTCTCAAAGGTTGCGCCTCCCAAGGTGAAAGGTCTGATGATGGGCCTGTGGTTCGCCGCCACCGCAGTGGGCAACTACCTGAGTTCCATTCCCGGACTTCTCTGGGATGAGGTGCCTCTCTGGGCCAACTGGGGAATTCTTATGACGCTCTGCCTGATTGCGGCAGTCATTATGTTTGCAATGCTCAGGAAGATTGAGGCCGCCACTGCAGAATGACCTCGGACACAAGACAGAAACTCATAGACTGGGCCGCCGAATACAACGACCCGGTCTATTTCGTTGAAGACCCCATAGCGTTTCCAAGGGAATTTCTCATACGCGGGGCCTCCCTCCGCGACATTGAGATTGCGGCGGTTTTTGCCGCTCACTTTGCCTGGGGGCGCCGTTCAATGATAGTCAGGGACCTGGAAAGATTCTTCGACAGGTTGGAATGGAAGCCGTCCGACTATGTGATGTCCGGTGACTGGATAGACTCTCCCGCCAGCGTCCACAGGACAATCAAATGGTCCGAGACCGCCCGAATCTGCCGACGTCTCAAGGACTTCTACAGCCGGAACGAAAGTCTGGAAATTCTTGACACCGCAGCTGTCAGGACCGTGATTTTCGGACAGAAGCCCTGTCCCGGGGCTCCCGACAAGAAAATAAATATGCTCAGAAGGTGGATGGTCCGCAGGGACGGCAAGGTGGATTTGGGACTTTGGACAGCAAGCAGGACGGAAGACCTTGTCATTCCCCTCGACGTCCACGTGTACGAGGAGGCCGCGGCCCTCGGGCTCACATCAAGACGTGCCAGGAATCTTGCCACCGCAATGGAAATCACCGATGCCTTCAGAGAAATCTTTCCGACAGACCCCTGCCTTGGTGATTTCGCTCTCTTCGGCTACGGGGTCAGCAAGAAGTGATATGCCAAGAATGTTCATCATATCGGGCTGCAACGGCTCCGGCAAGACGACGGCGACATACTCGCTGCTGCCTGAGATGCTGGAGTGTCACGAGTTCGTGAACTCTGACGAGTTCGCAAAGAGCATATCGCCTTTCGACCCCTCGGAGGCATCTATAGGGGCCAGTCGACGAATGCTCCTTAAAATCAATTACCTGATGTCCCTCAATCTGGACTTCGGCATAGAGACCACGCTTGCAACGAGGTCCCTTCTCGGAGTAATTCGCGATGCCAAGGCCAGGGGCTACCGGGTCACACTCCTGTATCTATGGCTCGATTCACCCGAGAAGGCTATGGAAAGAGTAAGGAAAAGAGTGTCCGCGGGCGGTCACAACATAACGGAAGAAACCCTGCGCAGGCGCTACGCCATAGGACTGCGATATTTCTTCCAGACCTACAGGGACGCCTGTGACCGATGGGTGCTTGCGGACAACACGCAGCCCCCCTTCTGCGTAATAGCCGAAGGAGCCGGGGAGAAGATGACAATCCGGCACAGGAACAAGTACGACAAGATATTGGAAAGTCTGAATGATACTGAATAAGGAATATTATCTGAACCGGTTCTCAGTTACGGAAAACACGTTGGAGGAACTGTGTGCCGAGGCGTTGAAGAACGGAGGCGGCTACTCCGACCTCTTCTTCGAGGACAGTTTCTCGACCGAACTTATGCTTCGCGACTCCCAGGTGGGTTCCGGTGCCTGTCAGCAGGACTACGGTTGCGGAATAAGGGTGCTGAGCGGCGAGAAGACCGGCTATGCCTACGCAGAGACCACGGATATGCCCTCTCTGCGGGCGGCAGCCGCGGCCGCTTCCCAGATTGCTGACGGAACAGAGTCCAACCCCGCGGCCGTCTCGGCGTCCAACCGTTACTTCGGGAAGCCCAACCCTGGGGCAGACCGTTACCCTATGCAGGGGGACTGGCGAGTTGCGCGCAGTTCCCTCTTTGTCCCCTTTCTCGAAGGGATTGAAAAAAGAATCCGTGCCGCGGAACCGCGCACCGTCAAGGTCATCGCGGTCCTTTCATCATCCGTGTCGGACATACTTATGTACAACTCCTACGGAGAACTCAAATACGAGACCCGGCCCCTTGCCAGCATCAACCTGACCGTGATTTTCAGTCAGGACGGACACACCGAGCAAAACCACGTGAGCCGCAGTTACAGGATGGGGACGGAGTTCATCACCGAGTCCCTTGCAGCTGAACTGGCGGCCGAAGCCGTAAAGGGCGTGGACGAGATGTTTGCGGCGCAAAGGCCCAAAGGCGGAAAGATGAACGTGGTGATGGGCGCCGGCGCGTCCGGCATTCTCCTTCACGAAGCTATGGGACACGCGTTCGAAGCCGACCACATCCGCAAGGGACAGTCCATATTCTCGGGAAAGATAGGAAAGCGCGTCTGCAAGAAAGGCATAACCATAGTGGACGACGGAACAATCCACGCCAATCGCGGAGCCGTAAATTATGATGACGAGGGTGTTCCCGGCCAGAAGACGGCTATGGTGGAGGACGGAATCCTGACTTCCTACCTGCACGACAGAATCAGCGCCTCATTCTTCGGCGTCGCCCCCACCGGAAACGGAAGACGCGAATCCTTCCGATACAATCCCATACCCAGGATGAGGGCCACCTATATGGAAAGCGGCGCAGACGGAAGCCTTCAGGACCTGATAGCCGAAGCGGGGAACGGCATCTACGTGGACCAGTTCGCCAACGGGGAGGTCAAGATAGGTGAAGGGGACTTCACTTTCTACGTCAAGAGCGGGTTCCTGATAGAAAACGGCCGCCTGACAATGCCGGTGAAGGATATAAACATAGTCGGGAACGGCCCGAGGGCTCTGGCTGACATCAAGGCGGTGGCATCCGACCTCCGGATAGATGACGGCACCTGGACCTGCGGGAAGGAACAGAACGTAGTAGTCAGCTGCGGCATTCCCTCGGTTCTTGTAAGCAAACTGACTGTAGGAGGAGACTAGTATGATTGACGTCAGGGAAAAGGAAATTGCGGAATTCGCTCTGCGCGGCGCCCTGGAAGCAGGCGCGCAAAAGGCCAGAGTCACTTTGATAAAGAACAGGATGGACCTTGTCTCCACCCTTAACGGTCAACTTGACAAATGCACATCCTGTATGGACCGCTGCATTGAACTGACGCTCTTTGTGGACGGCAGGTACGGCAAGTTTTCCACCAACAAATTGAGCAGGGAGTCCCTTCCGGACTTCATCGCAAGGGCCGTGGAGACGGCCAGGATGCTCGCTCCCGACAGTTTCAGGGACCTGCCCCCGCAGGAAAGAGTACAGAAAAACGCTGTCACGGGCACGGAACTCGCCCTGGTGGACAGCCGTTATTCCGAATTGCATCCCGAAGACAGGAAAAAGACCGCGCTGGAGGCCTGCATCAGCGGAAAGCCCGGTCACGAACTGCTTGTGACAGAAGAAGCGGAATTCTCCGACGGCATCTACGACACCATAATAATGGACAGCCAGGGAACTTTCTGCCGCCATACGGAAACAAGTTTCGAGTATTTCGTCGAGGTGACCGTCAAGGATGCCGACGGCAATCTTTTCAGCGCATACCGGTGGGACGAGTCCCCCTTCCTCGAAAAGCTCGACTGGAGAAGCTGCGCCGAAAAGGCATACCTCAAGGCAGTGTCTTCCATCAATCCCGCCAGACTCCGCGGCAGGAAATGCAATATGGTGGTTGACAGCGAGGTGGCATCGAAATTCGTAAGTCCCATACTCCGCGCGCTGAACGGCACTTCAATCCAGCAGCACAGTTCTTTCCTGGAAGGAAAACTGGGTCAGAAGGCATTTTCCGAGGGACTCAGCATCATAGACGAGCCCTGCGTGCCCGGAAAGTCGAACACCTGTATGTTTGATGACGAGGGGGTGGCCACCAAGGCGCACTCCATCATAGAGAACGGAGTGGTCAGGGAGTACTTCCTGACCACCTATTCAGCCGCAAAACTGGGAATGCAGCCCACCTGTCAGGGAGCAGTGCGTCCCAGGGTCAAGGGCTGGCCTGAACCGGGACTCGGAAGGGATGACATACTCCGAATCTGCGGGGACGGCATTCTGGTGACCGATTTCAACGGAGGCAACAGCAACACTGCCACAGGCGACTTCTCCTTCGGGATAGAAGGCTTCGAATTCAGGAAAGGACAGATTGTAAGGCCGGTCAGGGAGATGGTCGTGACAGGCAATCTGCTGAGCCTGTGGAACAATCTCACGGCCTGCGGCAGCGACGCGCGCGAGTGTATGTCAAAACTTATTCCTACCTTAGCGTTTTCAAACGTGGATTTCAGCGGATAAACATAAAGACACAGATATATGAAAATAGAAAAGAACAAGGTAGTGGCTCTCAGTTACGAGCTTGAAGTGGAAGGAAAGACGGTTGACAAGGCCGGTGAGGACAAACCCCTGGACTATATTCACGGAACAGGGATGCTTCTCCCCCGCTTCGAGCAGGAAGTTGACGGCAAGGAGCCCGGCGACAGCTTCGAATTCACCCTCGACGCAGGGGAAGGTTACGGAGAATACAATCCAAAATACAAGTTCGACATTCCCAAGGAATCATTCGCCGGAGAGGACGGCGCCATTCGTGAGGACCTGCTTCAGGTCGGTTTCATAATTCCTATGGTCAACAGTTCCGGCCAGGTGGTCCAGGGAAGGGTTGCAGCCATAGGAGAGCAGACTGTCACGATGGATTTCAACCATCCTATGGCAGGCAAGACACTTCACTTCACCGGGAAGGTCATAAGCGTGCGCGACGCCACCGGCAAGGAACTTGAGCAGGGGCTGCACGGAGAGTTCCTCCCAGAAGAGGAATGTTCCTGCGGATGCGGCCATCACCACTCCGACTGCGGCTGCCACTCGGAAGAGGGCTGCCATCACGGAGAGGGCCACAAGGACGGAGAATGCTGTCACCACGGAGAGGGTCACGAGGACGGAGAATGCTGCCATCACGGCGAAGGCCACCAGGGCGGATGCTGCCACCACCACGAATAGACTTGCTTGAACTATGCGCACCGCGGTTGTAATCCTGAACTGGAACACAAGGGACTACCTCAGAAAATGGCTTCCCTCCCTTCTGGCAAGTTGCGAGGGCCGGGATGCTGCAGTGATTGTGGCTGACAACCACAGCACGGACGAGTCCATTGAAATGCTCAGTGAGGAATTCCCGCAGGTACGCAGGATTGCGCTTTCTGAAAACTTCGGCTTTACCGGAGGTTACAACAGGGCCCTGGAGCAGACGGAAGCTGAATTCTACGTCCTTATAAACTCCGACGTAGAGGTGTCTCAGGACTGGCTGGACCCCCTTGTCAAGTGGATGGACTCCCATCCGGAGTGCGGGGTCTGCGGGCCGAAGATTCTCAGTATGGACAATGACGGGCGTTTCGAGTATGCCGGAGCCGCGGGAGGGTACCTGGATTTCTTCGGCTTCCCGTTCTGTCGCGGGAGAGCGCTCGGGGCCACAGCGGTTGACAGAGGCCAGTATGACGCCCCCGCCCGGGTGTGTTGGGTCAGCGGAGCGTGCCTGATGGTCAGAAGTTCGCTCTGGAAGGAACTGGGAGGACTGGACGAACGCTTCTTCGCACATATGGAGGAAATCGACTTCTGCTGGAGGGCGATATGCGCCGGACACGAAGTCTGGAACGTTCCCCTGTCCTCCGTACGCCATCTCGGAGGAGGCACCTTGCCACAGGCATCGCCTCACAAACTCTATCTCAACGTCCGCAACAACCTTCTGATGCTGGACGGCAACCTTCCCTCAAGCCGGAAGTGGCTGATTCCCGCAAGGATTCTTATGGACCTGGCGGCGGCAGCATTCTGGTTCGTCACTTTCAGACCGGGAAAGGGCAGGGCGGTCATCCGGGCGCACAGGTCATTCAGGGAACTGAGGAAGAAAAACTCCGGAGAAAAGAAAATCAACCTGCTCAGCCGCAGGCTTTTGGCAATAGAATATCTGAAACTCTTATGAAAATAGTCATTTCCGGCGCGGGAGAAGTAGGTTCCCACCTCGCCAAGATGCTCAGCCGAGAGGCAAACGACATCACTGTGATAGACAATGACGAAAACCGTCTGAAACAGCTTACCGACTACGCGGACGTCGAGGCGGTCAAGGGCTTCCCGTCCTCCATCGGGGTCCTGAAGCAGGCCGGGGTGGACAAGGCGGACCTTTTCATAGCCGTTTACCCTTATGCCGACAGGGAACTCAATGTCTTCGCCGCGCTTGTGGCAAAGAAGATGGGAGCGGGAAAGGTTGTCGCGCGAATCAACGACGAGGGCTATCTTTCCAGCGAGAACAAGTTGATGTTCAAGGAGATGGGCATCGAACTGATGTTCTATCCGGAGAAAATAGCCGCGGAAGAAATCTCAGACCAGCTCAAGCATTCCGCATCCAGCGAAACTATGGATTTCGTGCGGGGGAAGCTCCAGATTTCCGTCTTCCGTATGGACGAGAGTTCGCCCGTCCTGGATATGACCCTGGGAGAATTCATCAAGACACTTCCCGCCGAGCAGGTAAGGCAGATGAGAATCATAGCCATCTCCAGAAATGACGAGACCATAATACCCGGCTATGACTCCAAGTTCCTCTACAACGACCTGGTGTTCGTGATGGCTACCCGCGAGGGCATAGACGACATCATCAGGAGTTTCGGAAAGAGCAACATCGAAGTGGGAAGAGTTATGATTTTGGGCGGAGGAAGCACATCCCAGCTTCTGGCGGAGGCTCTTTACCGTCAGGGAACCGAAGTCAAGATTATCGAGAAGGACAAGGAACGCTGCCTGCAACTCAGCGAGAAACTGCCCGAAGACGTGCAGATTGCCTGCGGAGACGGAAGGAACTCCGACACGCTGAACGATGAGGGAATCAGGGACTTCGACGCTTTCGTCTCTCTTACGGGAAGCGACGAGACCAACGTCCTGGCCTGTGTGGTAGCAAAGAAATTCGGCATTATGCGCACCGTCGCCGAGGTTGAGAACATAGAGTACATCCGTGTGGCGGAAGATATGGGAGTGGATTCCATAATCAACAAGAAACTCATAACGGCGGGCAAGATTTTCAAGTTCACGCTCAGTGGCCGCGCCCGGTTCGTCCGCTATATGAGCGGAACCTCGGCCGAGGTGGTGGAATACACGGTAGCCCCCGGGAGCGCCATCACCGGAAAGCCGCTGAAGGACATCAATTTCCCCAAGAATGCAATAATCGGCGGCGTCGTCAGGGGCACCGATTCATTCATTGCGGTGGGTGACACGGTCATAGAAGCGTACGACCGGGTTGCCGTGTTCACGCTTCCCCAATCAGTGAAGGAGATAGACAAGTTCTTCAACTGACATCCCTCCCGCCTGACTTTTTGTCAGGGAAAGTCCGTTGGCAGAGCTTTTGTTCCACAGTAAAGCGATATGAAGAAGAAAAACACCAAAGAACAGCAGAGCGAGGCCAATGAAGCCGCGAGGAATGCCAGGAGCGCAGACAAGCCGAAGAGCGAGACAGAAGAACTCAATGACAAATTGTCCAAGGAGCACGACGCGTATGTCAAGCTCCTGGCTGAATTCGACACTTTCCGCAGAAGAACTGCAGAGGAGAAACTCACACTTGTAAAAACCGCTTCGGAAGAGACCATAAAGGAACTTCTTCCCGTGCTCGATGCCTGTGAACAGGCGCTCAAGATGCTGGAAAACAGTTCAGACCCTGCAGCGCTGGAGGGCACCCGGCTCATTTACGGCAAACTTATGAACGCTCTCGGAGCCCGCGGGCTCAGCATCATTGAAGCCAAAGGCAAGGATTTCAATTCCGACGAGCACGAGGCCATAGCCCAGATTCCGGCTCCGAGCGAGGATTTGAAAGGCAAGGTCATAGAAGTGACCCGCACGGGATACATCCTTGGAGGCAAGATAGTAAGATACCCACAAGTAGTTGTAGGTCTGTAAGTTATGGCAGAAAAAAGAGATTACTACGAAGTTCTGGGGCTCCAGAAGGGAGCGTCAGCGGACGATATCAAGGGCGCATACCGCAAGGCTGCGCTCAAATGGCATCCGGACCGTTGGGTAAGCGGTACGGAGGCGGAGAAGAAGACCGCGGAAGAAAAATTCAAGGAAGCTTCGGAAGCCTATTCCGTGCTCAGCGACCCTGACAAGAAGGCCAGGTACGACCAGTTCGGATTCTCCGGGATGGACGGCGGGGCCGGAATGGACTGGAGCCAGGGATTCGGAAACCTCAATGACATACTGAACAACCTCTTCGGAGGAGCTTTCAGCGGATTCGGAGGTTTCGGCGGATTCGGAGGTTTCGGCGGAGGACGGCCTCAGGAGAGGACCCCCCGGGGCAGGGACATCCGTACAAGAGTCAAGCTGACCCTGGAAGAAATAGCCACCGGCTGCGTGAAGGACGTCACGATAGAGCGCAACCGTCCCTGTCCCGACTGCGAAGGACGGGGCACGCTCAATTCCTCTGACATCAAGACCTGTCCCACCTGCCACGGTACCGGCCAGGTACAGCACATAACCAGTTCCCTGTTCGGGCGAACGGTATCCTACTCCACCTGCCCGCAATGCCACGGAGAAGGGAAGACGGTGTCCAACCCCTGCCGCAGCTGCAAGGGCACAGGACTTACAAGACGCAAGGAAACCGTCAAGGTGAACGTACCCGCCGGGGTGGCCAACGGGATGCAGCTCAACCTCAGGGGTGAAGGTCATTCCGCGGCCCGCGGAGTCAACGGAGACCTCCAGGTAATCGTGGAGGAGATTCCCCATCCCTATTTCAAGCGGGACGCCAACAACCTCTTCTACACCAAGGTCATTTCAGTGGCCGACGCTATGCTGGGTTGCGAAATAAGCATACCCTGCCTGGACGGGCCCTACACCCTGAAACTGGATGCGGGCACACAGTCAGGCAAAATCTTCCAGCTCAGGGGCAAGGGCATCAGTGACGTCAACTCCTACGGCAAGGGCGACCTTTTTGTCAAGATTCTCGTCTGGATTCCAAGGAAACTGAGCAAGGATGAACGCGCCGCAGTGGAAGTCCTGAAAAATGGGAACGCGTCCAAGATTGACCCCAACAGGGAGGAGCGCGATTTATTTGAAAAAGAATCACAGTACTTTTAGGATATGAAAGACAGCGAACTCAAAGGAAAAATCGGTGTGACTACCGAAAACATTTTCCCCGTCATAAAACAATTCCTCTATTCAGACCACGAAATATTCCTCCGCGAACTCGTGGCCAATGCCGTTGACGCCAGCCGCAAGCTCAAGGCCCTCGCCCTGAGCGGAGAAGCGGACTGCGACGTATCGGACCTCAAGGTCGAAATAGAGTTGGACGAATCCGCCCGGACTCTCAAGGTAATCGACCACGGCATAGGAATGACGGGAGATGAAGTTGACAGATACATCAACCAGATTGCATTCTCCTCCGCAGGGGAATTCCTGGAGAAATACAAGGACCAGATGTCATCCATAATCGGTCACTTCGGGCTCGGTTTCTACTCCGCCTTTATGGTAGCGAAGCAGGTGGTCATCGACACGAAGAGCTGGAAGGAAGGTTCGGATGCCGTACGGTGGACTTGCGACGGCTCTCCCGAATTCACTATGGGAAAATCCGACAAGGCAGACCGCGGAACCGTCATCACGCTTCATCTCGATGACGACTCCTCGGAATTCGCCTCCAAGGGCAGGATTCTGTCGCTGCTGGACAAATACTGCAAGTTTATGCCTGTGAGCATAGTGTTCGGCAAGAAGACGGAATGGAAGGACGGAAAAGAAGTCGAAACCGGTGAGGACAACGTCATCAACTCAATCGAGCCGCTTTGGACCAAGGCTCCTTCCGAACTCAAGGACGAGGACTATACCGGCTTCTACAAGGCGCTCTACCCTCTTGAGGAAGACCCTATGTTCTGGATTCACCTCAGCGTGGACTATCCCTTCAACCTTACGGGAATCCTTTATTTCCCGAAAATCAAGGAGCGGATGGAACTCAGCAGGAACAAGATTCAGCTTTTCTGCAACCAGATGTTCGTAACGGACCACGTGGACAACATCGTGCCTGACTTCCTGACCCTGCTGCACGGAGTGATAGACTCACCCGACATTCCCCTGAACGTGAGCCGCAGTTATCTTCAGGCAGATGCCAACGTCAAGAAAATCAGCACATACATCACCAAGAAGGTGGCGGACAGGCTGGAAGAGATTTTCAAGGAGCAGAGGGAAGCGTTCGAGCAGAAATGGGACAACATCAAGCTGTTCATAGAGTACGGAATGCTTTCTGACGAGAAATTCTGTGAGAAGGCGATGGGATTCGCCCTGCTCAAGAACACCGACGGCAAATATTTCAGCATAGAAGACTACGGCAAGGCAATAGCCGGTGAACAGACGGACAAGGACAAGAAGACGGTATATCTGTACGCCACCGACACCGAGGCTCAGTACAGTTTCATAGAGGCGGCAAAGAACAGGGGCTATGACGTTCTTCTGATGGATTGCGAACTGGACGCCCATTTCGTGAACCTCCTGGAAACAAAACTCAAGGACTGCCGCTTCGCCCGTGTGGACAGCGACAGCATCGACAATCTCGTTGCAAAGGAGGAGAAATCCAAGCCGGAAATGTCTGACGACGACAGGAAGGCGCTTGAAGAACTCTTCAAGAAGGCGCTTCCGGCCGACGGCGAATATACGGTCGAGCCGGAAAATATGGGCGCCGGGGCAGAACCTGTCGTAATAACCCAGAGCGAGTTCCTGCGCCGCTACCGCGAGATGTCCGCATTGGGAGGGGGAATGAACTTCTACGGACAGATTCCCGCCAGCTATAATATAAAGGTAAATATGGAGAATCCCCTGGTGCAGAAGATATGGGAGAACCGGGAGGACAGTTCGGAACTGCTGAGCCAGGTGGTCGACCTTGCGCTGCTGAGCAACGGAATGTTGAAGGGAAAAGCTCTCTATGATTTCATAGAGCGGAGCACGGACATCCTGAAGGGCAAAATAACTGACTAAAAGTTTGCAGATAGTAAAAATATTTCTATCTTTGCAGTCCCAAAAGCAGCCTCTCGCAGAACGGTTCAGCGACGCTGCGGCAAGATTAATTAAGAAATTATGGATCTTATCAAGTTAGTACAGGATTCTTTCGCA
>JAKSKF010000036.1 GCA_024401825.1 Bacteroidales bacterium | reverse complement strand
GTATGTGTTCATACCTGGCAGTATCAAAGAACGTGAAGACAGCCAACGGACTCGGTCTCGCCGTGATTTTCGTGCTGTTCTGCACGCTTCCCATCAACTGGGCGCTGAACACCTTCGTGCTCAAGCCCGGCGCTCTGGCCTGGCTCGGTCCCAAGTTCGCCGACGTGGACCTCAGCTTCCTGAGCTTCATCATCTTCATCGCAGTGATTGCAGCCTTCACCCAGCTCGTCGAGATGATTGTGGAGAAGTTCCTCCCCTCACTCTACAGCAGCCTGGGAATCTATCTGCCTCTGATTGCCGTGAACTGCGCCATCCTCGGAGGGTCGCTCTTCATGCAGCAGAGAGACTTTGCAAGCCTCGGTGAATCCGCCGTCTACGCTCTCGGTTCAGGTATCGGCTGGTATCTGGCAATCGTAGCGCTTGCGGCCATCCGGGAGAAGATGAGCTACTCCAACGTTCCCGCCGGACTCAAGGGCATAGGCATAACCTTCATCACCGTGGGTCTTATGGGTATGGCATTCATGATTTTTATGGGAATTTCACTTTAGGAGGACGGAATTATGACACAGACAATCATTGCAGCAGTTGCGGTAATCGTCATAGTGACGCTTATCCTGGTGGCTCTCCTGCTTTTCGTGAAAGCCAGGATTACCCCCAAGGGAACGGTAAAAATCAACATCAACGACGGCAAGAAGGAACTCGACGTCACGCCCGGAGGCAACCTTATGGGAACCCTGGCGGCGGAGAAAATCTTCCTCCCCTCAGCCTGCGGCGGAAAGGCCAACTGCGGCCAGTGCAAGGTCCAGGTGCTTGAAGGGGGCGGAGAAATACTCCCCACGGAGGTGGGATTCTTCAACCGCAAGCAAATCAAGGACGGCTGGAGACTGGGATGTCAGGTCAAGGTCAAGGACAACCTCAGGATTCAGGTTGCAGAGAGCGCTCTGAGCGTGAAGAAACTCGAATGCGAGGTCATCAGCAACAAGAACGTGGCAACCTTCATCAAGGAGTTCACCGTCAAGCTTCCCGAGGGCGAGAACCTCGAGTTCAAGAGCGGCGAGTACATCCAGATTGACATTCCCGCCTACGAACTTGATTTCAAGGACATCGAAGTGGAGCCCGAATACAAGGCCGACTGGGAGAAATACGGATTCTTCAACCTGCATTCATCCAACCCCGAGGCGACCGTCCGCGCCTACTCAATGGCTTCTTATCCAGGTGAGAAAGGCATCATCAAACTCAACGTGCGTATTGCCACTCCTCCCTTCGACCGCAGCGTTCCCCGCGAGCTCGGTCCCAAGCTTCTGCCCGTGAACCCCGGAATAGCATCCTCCTACGTGTTCACGCGCAAGCCCGGTGACAAAGTGATGATAAGCGGTCCCTACGGCGAGTTCCTGCTTCCCAAGAACGACCCCGACGACCAGGAATACATATTCGTGGGCGGCGGAGCCGGAATGGCGCCCCTGCGCAGCCACATAATGGAGCTCTTCTACACCAGGCACACCAGGAAGCAGGTTCACTTCTTCTACGGCGCGCGCGCCCTTGTAGAGGCCTTCTATCTGGAGGACTTCGCCAGAATCGAGGCGGAGAACCCCAACTTCCACTTCCATCTGGCCCTTGACCGTCCCGACCCGGCGGCTGACGCGGCAGGCGTGAAGTACGTTGCCGGCTTCGTTCACAACGTGATGAACGAGACCTATCTGAAGGACCATCAGGCTCCCGAGGACATCAAATACTTCATGTGCGGTCCTCCTATGATGACCAAGTGCGTGGTCGACCTGCTGGACTCGCTCGGAGTTCCACCGGAAAACATTCTCTTCGACAACTTCGGAGCTTAGAAAAATCCATTATATTTGCAGGGGCGCATTACAGTATGCGTCCCTGCTTTTATTATGAAAACTTCACTGTTGATTCCGGCGCTGCTGGCATCGGCCTGCGTCAGCGTATCCCCTGAAAAGACACCCGGTCCGGAAACCGGACTCCCGACTGCGGTCACCGTCAGCTGCCTGGAGAGGGACGGCGGATTCGACTCGGTGGACCTTCTGGTCTATGACAGTTCCTCCCTTCAGAAACTCGTCGGACACTGGCGGGGAAAATCAGCCGCCTTCAAGATAGTGCTGGGACCGGGAGACTACCGTTTCGTGGCCCTGGCCAATCTGAACGGAGAGTTGAACGAGGAGGCCGTCAGCAGATACGAATATCTGGAATCGCTTTCCTACAGCCTTGGTGACGAGGACCCCGACGCCCCGCTGATGAGCGGCGCGGGTTTCGGTCCCGCGGGGCAAGCGGTCAACCTGGAGCTGTCTCCCCTGCTCTGCGAGCTGGAAGTGTTTTCGATAGAGAACAGGCTCGACGGCACGGAAGTCAGGGACCTTTGCATTTACCTTCTGAACGTCAATTCCAGGGCCGAGCCTATGCGCTGGTCGGGATTCAGGCCCTCGCGAATGCTCAACGGAGGATGGCTGGACCTGAAGGAAGTGCTCTCCCTGCGCTGCCCTTCGATGCTCTACTCTGACTTGCGCTGCGACATCGGGAAGAACGCGCTGCGCCCGCACCGTTCCCTGTTCTGCTACCCGAACGACTCGGAAGAAGCGGGGCTGGGCGCTCCGGAAACGGTTATCGCAATAGAGGGTACCGTGAACGGAGAACGGAGACGATGGGAAAAGAGTCCGGGCCCGCTGAAGAGGACTCAGAAGAAAGGTGTGGAGTTGGTTCTGGAAAGCGATGAATAATGATTATAAAGTTCTATCTTTGTATCTGCGATTTGCGAGTAAGACCGGAGTCCCCCGGGACAGCAAACAATTTTGACCGATGACATTTTTCGAACAGCTCCATCACCTTGACAAGGACGTCACCCTTGCCATCAATTCAGTCAGTTCCCAGGCGGGGGACTTTGTATGGATGGCCTTCTCAAACAAATACATATGGTTCGCGCTTTACGCCGCGGTGTTTGTTTTCCTCATTCGGAACACCGGATGGAAGAAGGCGCTGGTTTCCACTGCCGCGATAGTGCTCACCATCGTCCTGTGCGACCAGTTGGGCAACGTGTGCAAGGATTTCTTCCAGAGACTGCGGCCCTGCTGCGACCTTGATATGCTCGGCAGGGGGCTCAGGGTCCTGGACCCTCCGTACAGCAGGATAGAGTACGGTTTCTATTCCGCCCACGCCGCCAATGCGATGGGATTCGCGGTCTCCTCCATAATGGCATTCAAGAACGACAGGAGACGCAACTACGGGACATACAACGTCTGCATTACGGTCTGGGCCCTGCTGGTGGGACTGAGCCGCGTGTTCGTGGGCAAGCACTTCTTCGGAGACGTGTGCGCAGGCTTTGTCGCGGGAATCGTCATCGCCCTGGCCATAGGTTTCCTGGCCAATAGGATAAACGGCAGAATCAAATAGAGACTATGGGCAGACACGCATACCTGATTCTGGCTCACGACCGTCCCGGGCAGTTGAAGACTCTGCTCCGGACCCTGGACGATTCCCGCAACGACATCTTTGTTCACATAGACGCCAAAGCCGCTTTTTCCCCGGATATCTTCGAAGGCGTCTGCAAGCGCGCGTCGCTTTCTTTCACAAGTCCCCGAATCAAGGCCCGCTGGGGAGGTTTCAGCCTTGCCGAGGTCGAGCTTGCGCTTCTGCAGGCCGCCACGGCCAGCCACCACCAGTACTATCACCTGTTGTCCGGGATGGACCTGCCCATAAAGAGCCAGGACTTCATCCACAACTTTTTCGACTCGAACGACGGCAAGGAATTCATAAATTTCTGGGTTATCGGCAAGAGGAACAGGACCCGTTTCAACCGGTGGAGCCCTTTCCCCGAAGGCGGTTCGGATTTCCTGCTGAATTTTATCAACAATGTGGCGAAGGCCATCCAGGTTGCATTGGGAATAAGAATCAACCGCGGGATAGAATTCAAGTACGGGTCACAGTGGTTCAGCATCACGGACGATATGGCAAGATATGTCCTGTCCCGCAAGGATTGGATATACAAGACATTCCGCCACACCACCACCTGCGACGAAGTGTTCATTCCCACCCTGGTGTGGGAATCGCCGTTCAGGGAAAACGTTTACGACAAGACGGAGTATTCCGGCAACAGCACCCTTTCCAACACCGCCAACCTGCGCCTGATAGACTGGTCCAGGGGAACCAGTTCACGTCATCCCTGGGTGTTCGTTTCGGAAGATTTCGAACTGCTGGCGTCGGCGCCGCATCTGTGGGCCCGCAAGTTCGACGAAAAGGTCGATTCCTCCATAATCGACGCTATAGTTTCACTGACAAAGGCTGACGTCTGAAATGGCGCGCCGACACGAAACCGGGTAATCCGGACAGCCATTTGTCCATCTGTTCCTTCGCTTTGTCGGAGTTGTAGCCAGTTCCGCGCGGATGCAGCACCTTGACCTTGTCGTCCACGATGACATACAGGCCGCGTTTTCTGGCAAAATAGCACAAGGCTATGTCAATTCCCCACCCCATCCTGTTCACATCCAAATCGATGGGGAAAACGTCGTCGAGCACCTCACGGCATACGAGATGGAACCATCCTTCCTGGAATTTGACGCTGCGCATATGCCCGGTGAAATGACACCGGCTTTCGAAATGACTCCGTCCACGCAATGAAAGACGGCAGCTGGGCTGATACAGCCCGATGCCAGGAACCGTCAGGGCAAGCCTCATCCTGGAGACGAGCAGTTCCGTATTGCGGTCATCTATCTCCAGGTCGCTGGTGACTATCATAAGCCACCTGTATCCCTTGTCCCTCAATATGCCGTAGGCCGTGTTCATCAAACCGGAATAGAAGACATTGTCAAGATTGACCACCCCTTCCCCGCGACAGGGAGGATTGCTCCCGCTGTCCAGCACCACGGTGTCAAAATGAGGAGACATCCTCCTGTACCATTCCAACGCCTTTTCGTTCTCATTGTAATTGAGAATACAGCATAAAATCTTTTCTTCCATTATCTCACAAGAAAATTTCTCATATGATGTCCTTGAACCTGTCGGGTATCCTCACGACTATTCGGAGCTCGAACATGGCCGGCTTGTTCCAGGCATAGGGAGGTCTGACAACCGTCTGGCACAGGCGGGCGAATCTTGTCCAACGTCCGAAGTCGCGGGCGGGAAGTTCGGTCACGAGCCTGATTGCGCGGGAACGTTTCTTCAGATGCTTCTCCCAACCCTGGGCAAGGCGGGACTTGTCATTGAAACGGTCTTCCAGCCTCTTGAGGTCGAAATACCCGAAGTGGAAGAGATACAGATTCCTGTCTATATGGAAATTCTTTCCTTTGATTCTGTGGAAACCGGAACCCCATTCCACGGGAACCGATATGACGGAGGGTTTGGTGTATCTTGTTCCAATCTGGGCGTAATGTCTTTGACGGAGGAAAGGACGGTCTTCCGTGATGTCCCCCTCCTCCCCTATCTTCTGGCCGAAGTCCAGCCCAAGGCCGGACAGGCTGGTTCCAATCCCGGCCTCGCTCAGATAGGCCGCCAGGCTCTTTCCCACATCCGGGTCCAGCACCAGGAACTCGTCCGCATCGACGCCGATTACAAGGTCGTATCCCTTCCCCAGGAGAAGCGCGGCCTGCCCGGAGACGAATTTCAGGCGTCCCTTCTCCGCGGACACCAGCCTTGTTCCTATTTTCTCGTGTAGCTGTGCGTGGGTTCCGTCGCAGAAGTCCGGTATGACCTGGTCCGTCCCGTCGAAGAAGATGTACAGGTTCTCCTTTCCGAGTTCGCGTCCGTAGTACTCCACCCATTTCCTGAGGTAGAAGTCGTCGTTACGGACCATAGTGATGGCTGCTATCCTTTTCATCGTCTGCAAAAATACAAAATAGTTTGCAACCGGGTTGCAATATTTAGTTGTCATATTTGCGTCATATGAAAAAATCAGTATCGATATTGCTGGCCGCACTTTCCTTCAATGCGCTGTCCGCCCAGGTTCCCGACACCACGGGGCTTTACTCTGAGAGGAAGGACACCCTCCAGGCCGTTTCCGTATCGGCGGGCCAGGGGAATTACGTTTCCCGGCTGAAAGATATGAAGACCGAGGTCATAAGCGCCGCCGGACTGTGCAAGATGGCGTGCTGCAACCTTGCGGAAAGTTTCGAGAACAGTTCCAGCGTCACCGTGGGCTATTCCGACGCCGTGACGGGCGCAAGGCAGATACGCCTGCTCGGGCTAAGCGGGACATATACACAGATGCTTGACGAGAACCGCCCCGTGATGCGCGGACTCGCTTCGCCTTTCGGGCTTTCATACATACCGGGACAGTGGCTCAACAGCATCCAGATAGCGAAGGGAGCCCCCTCAGTCATCAACGGGGCGGAAAGCATCACCGGGCAAATCAATATGGAGCACCGCAAGCCCACGGACGAGATTCCCCTGTTCGTGAACGCCGCATTTATGTCAGACCTCAAGGCGGACCTCAACCTCGCCTCCAGCCTGCAGATAGGAGACGACGGCAAGTGGAGCACCGTCCTGCTGGGACACGTCAGCGGCAACTTCAAGGATATGGATATGAACCGCGACGGTTTCCTGGACGACCCGCGCCAGTTCCAGCTGAACTTCGCCAACAGATGGCTGTACTACAACCCCGACGGAGCGCAGGTCAGGTTCGGCGTCAAGCTGCTCAGGGATTCGAGGCAGGGAGGCAACGCCGGAAACTATGACGGGGCCTGGAAATCATCCGTACTCAACCAAAACGTCAACGCATACCTGAAAGTCGGAATTCCCCTGAACGCGGACAACACCCGCAACATCGCCCTGGTGTCGGACTTCAGCGCCTACTCAATGCAGGGCGGATTCGGAAGAAGCCGGTATGACGGGACGCAGTTGTCAGGCTTCGCCAACCTGCTGTACCAGGACCAGAGCAACGACATCCACCATTTCACGCTCGGACTCAGCGCAGAATGCGACCGGCTGGACGAGACCCTGGACCGTTCCGTCCTGTCGGGGCGGACTCAGGACACCCGCAGGAGCGTCCTTCCGGACTTCGGACTCTTCGGTGAATACACCTTCAAGCCGGACGAAAACCTCAGCGTGATAGCCGGCCTCAGGGGCGACTGGTACAACGCGCGGGACAAGTTCCGCCTTACTCCCAGGGTCACCTTGAAATACAGTCCGGCAGAGCAGATAGTGCTCCGTGCCAATGCGGGACGGGGGTTGAGATATTCCTGCCCCGTTACGGACAACATAGGGGCGATGAGTACAGGCAAGTCTTTCGGGGGCGACCCTCTCGGCCATACGCTCGAGGACGCCTGGATTGCCGGCGGCAGCGCCACCTGGTATCTGCCCATAGGCGACGGGAAGTCAAGTTACCTGAGTCTTGATTATTTCAGGACCCGGTTCAACTGCCAGGTGCTCACGGACTACGCCGCGGACCGGATAGAATTCTACGAATCCCGGGACCGGGCCTACACCAACACCTTCCAGGCGGACTTCACCGCAGAGCCCGTGAAGAGGCTCACCCTCACCGCAACCTTCAGATATACGGACGCAAAAGCCACCTATGCCGGGCAAGGCCTGGTGGAAAGGCCTATGACGTCAAGATACAAGGGGGTCCTGAACGTCCAGTACTCCACGAATCTCAACAAGTGGATTTTCGACTTCACCGCATCGGTGAACGGTCCCTGCCGGCTTTACGGATTCATGGAGGGCGGGTACTCGCCCGTCTATCCCCTTCTGTATGCGCAGGTGACCCACAGGATGAAAGGACTGGACATCTATCTGGGAGGGGAAAACCTCACCAACTTCACGCAGAAGAATCCCATAATCGACGCCGGCGACCCCTGGTCCGACAGGTTTGACGCCAGTTGCATCTGGGGTCCCCTGACAGGCATCAGGATTTATGCCGGAATCAGAATCACAATGTGGAAAAAGATATGAAAAAGACCATCGCAGCGGCGCTGTGCCTCGTGCTCGCCGCAGCCGTTTCCTTCGCGGCCGTAAAGAAGGAAGTCAAGACAGTGGTGTTCGACACCTACCTTCATTGCGAGGACTGTGTCAGGAAAGTGCAGGAGAACATCTCGTTCGAAAAAGGCGTGAAGTCCCTGGACGTATCTCTGAAGGAACAGAGAATCACCGTAAGTTACGACGCTTCCAAGACATCGGAGGAGAAGCTCGAAGCCGCAATCAGGAAACTGGGATACAAGGCCAGCGTGCGCCGGGAAAAAGAACGCAGGTAGGCCGGCTTCAGAGATATCTCGCGGTATGGGTGGATGCGGCCGAGAGTTCTGCGGGCGTACCTTCGAACACCACCCTGCCTCCGTCGTCCCCGGCTTCGGGTCCGAGGTCTATGACCCAGTCGGCGTTGCGGATGACGTCCGTGTTGTGCTCCACCACCAGTACGGAATGTCCGCTGTCGAGCAGGGCGTCGAAGGCCTTCAGGAGTTTCTCGACGTCATAGAAATGAAGTCCCGTGGTGGGCTCGTCGAAGATGAACAGTATCTTCTCCTTCTTTGAACGGGACGCGCTCATCGCAAGGAAATAAGCCAGTTTGATTCTCTGGCTCTCGCCCCCGGACAGGGTGCTGCTGCTCTGCCCCAGTTTTATATATCCCAGGCCCACGTCGGACAGGGGCTGAAGTTTGCGGGCTATTTCCTTCGCCTCCGGTTCGCCGCCCGTTTCGAAGAAATCCGCCGCCTCATCGACACTCATATTGAGGATGTCGTCTATGTTCTTTCCGCGGTACCTGACTTCAAGTATCTCAGGCCTGAACCTTTTTCCTCCGCACTCCTGGCAGACCATAGTGACGTCGGCCATAAACTGCATCTCGATTTTCACAATTCCCTCGCCCTGACATTCCGGGCAGCGTCCTCCGTCAGTGTTGAAACTGAAGTGATTGGGTCCGAAACCGTTGATTCTGGCCGCCTGCTGCGAGGCCATCAGCTGGCGGATGTCGTCATAGAGCTTGAGGTAGGTTGCGGCGTTGGAGCGGGAACTCCGTCCTATCGGGTTCTGGTCTACGAACTCGACCCTGGTGATTCTGTCCAGATTGCCGCTCAGGCCCTTGTGCGTGCCGGGCAGTTCTCCCGCATCGTTGAGCTTGCGGAACAGGGCCGGATACAGGATATCCCCCACAAGGGTGGATTTTCCGCTTCCGCTGACTCCCGTGACCACGGTAAGCACGCCCAGCGGGAAACGGACGTTTATGTCCTTGAGGTTGTGCTCCCTCGCTCCCTCCACACAGATGGAATAGTTCCAGCGGCGGGGAGACCTTCGGTATCTGACCATCCTCCCGTCGAGATAGGCCGCCGTCAGCGACTTTTCGGCAGGCACTATTTCCCCTCCGAGCCGGCCTGCAGCCGGTCCAAGTTCTATGGTGACGTCCGCGGCTCGGATTATGTCCTCGTCGTGTTCCACCACAATCACAGTGTTTCCGAGGTCCCGCAGACGCTTGAGGACGTTTATCAGACGCTCCGTGTCCCTGGGATGAAGCCCGATGCTCGGCTCGTCCAGAATGTACATCGAGCCCACCAGGCTGGAGCCGAGCGCCGTGACCAGATTCACCCTCTGGCTCTCCCCGCCCGACAGGGTGTTGCAGGCGCGGTTCAGGGTAAGGTATCCCAGGCCCACGTCATCGATGCAGCGCAGGCGGGACAAAATCTCTGAAAGGGGTTCCTCAACCACCGTTTTCTCATAGTCGGACAGTTCCAGACCGCTGAAAAATTCCACGGCCTGCCTCACGTTCATCCCCAGAAGTTCGTGGATGGTCTTTCCCCCGACCTTCACCCATAGAGCCTCCTTGCGCAGGCGGCTGCCCCTGCATTCAGGACACACCGCCCTGCCGCTGAAGCGGCTCAGCATATATTTGTACTGTATCTTGTATTTCTGAGTCTCCACCCAGGCAAAGAATTCGTTGATTCCCACCAGGCGGTCGGGGTTGTCGTCATACGTCTCCCCTTCCTTCGGAGGGTCGCCTTCCCATATCCTCGCCTTCTGGTCCCCGGTCAGCTCGCAGTAGGGCTTGAACACCGGTATTCCGTATTTTCCGGCAACCCTTATGAGATTGTCCCTGAACCAGCCCATTTTCTCTCCCCTCCAGCAGGCTATGCAGCCGTCATATATGCTCTTTGTCTTGTCCGGGACCACGAGGTCCTCGCTCACCCCTATTATCTTGCCGAGCCCCCCGCAGTTGGGACAGGCTCCCAGGGGCGAGTTGAAACTGAAGAGGTATTCGTCCGGGAGCCGGAACTTCAGGCCGTCCAGTTCGAAACGGGAGTTGAAGTCGCGCGAGTCGCCGCCCTCGAACCGCACCCGGAGCCGGCCGTCTCCCATCCGGAACGCGTCGGCCGTGCTGGACAGCAGCCTTGTCCTCAGGTCGGGGTCCTTCGCGGACGCCCCGGCGCTCTCCAGCCTCACCCTGTCAATCAGCAGAAGACAGCCCGGAGGAAAGTCCCCTCCCATTTTCAGGACGTCGTCTATCTTCACGGGGCCGTCAGACCACAGCCGGGAATAGCCTTTTTCCTTGAGCCCGAGCATCAGTTCCACCTTGTCGTCCCGGGAATCCCAGTCGAGGAAGGCCAGCAGATAGGCGGTGCCGCTTCCGGAATCCAGGAAGGACAGCACGTCGGAGGGGCCGTCCCTGCGCACTTCCCTGCCGCTCACCGGCGAGTAGGTCCGTCCTATCCTGGCGAACACCAGCCTTATGAAGTCATAGATTTCAGTCGTCGTGGCCACGGTGGAGCGAGGGTTCCTTATGTTGACTCTCTGCTCTATGGCGACCGCGGGAGGTATGCCTTCGATGGAGTCCACGTCGGGCTTGTTCATCCTTCCGAGGAACTGCCTGGCATAAGAACTCAGGCTCTGCGCGAACCGTCTCTGACCCTCGGCGAAGAGAGTGTCGAACGCCAGAGAACTCTTGCCGCTGCCGGACACGCCGGTAATGACCACGAACTTGTCCCTGGGTATTTCCAGAGACACGTTCTTCAGGTTGTTGACCCGAGCCCCCCTGATTATGATTCTGTCCGTTTCTGTCTTTGGCATCTTATGCTCCGGAATATGGCCTGCCGGTCAGAATGTGGAAGACGGGCAGACAGGGGCCGCTGTCAGAATCCTGCGTAACGCTGGACCGTGCCCGTCTTGAAGAAGAAGAAATGGTTGCCGGGACCCGCATAAGAGGTGGCCTGGGTGTCGAGAAACCATCTCCTGTAGTGTCTGTAACTGCCTGAATAGCCCGGCACGTTCACGGCGGCGCTGTAGTAGTCGTTAGGGTATGAGAACGAGTAAACTCCCTGATAGAACACGTACGCCACTTTCTTGTTCATCGAAGAAACAGCGTGTCCCGCATCATACACGTTGCTGAACTCGGTGTAATAAGAGTGCGAACTGCTTGTGGAGGTTATCCACATACAGGTCTCGGTGTTGCGGGTGCCGATATAGATTTCCGTGTTGTCTCCGTAGGAATTGGGGAAAACGATTCCGGTACCCTGCAGCGACTTGAAAAGGGACACGCCGGGAGACACTTTCCTGTAGTAGTTTATCAGGGCCTGAAGTTCCGCATCGGTCAGCTGCGTGTTGCGCGCGGCGGTTATGGCGTCGGACGAGTTGGATGGGGCTTCGAGGTTGAAAAGGCCGAACATCCACTCGTTGGGATACCAGGTGGTTCCGTTCATCTGATTGAGCAGCATCATATTGAAGTTTTTCCCGGAGCAGGATGTCTTGTCCCACACGGCGGAGAGGTCAATCAGGAGGTAGGCTCCCCTAATCTGACATCTGGCGTGGGTGAAATCGTATTGCACCTGGTTGACCTGCATGAAATCCCTGAATTTCTCAAGGGCCTTCAGACAGGTCTGGCTCATTGTCGTATTTCCCTGCAAATCGTAGAAGATATAGGCGAAAGAGAGGGACAGGACTCCCTCGGTAGCCACTTTTTCCCTGAACAGCTCGCGGTCTTCGTAGCCTTGATATTCCCAGGGATATGCGTCGAATACTGTAAGGTCATAGACCTGGAGCATATTCAACTTGCGTTCGTGGTAGGTGAAATATGTCAGGGGGTTGACCATTTCATCCACATAAGACAGGGCGTTGAACCGGGCCTCCGTGCCATTGACATTGGTATGGGCCCATTCATTGATAATCTCCGCAATCCGAGCATCGGCGTCCGGGGCGTCGAGCACCTTCACGATTTTGTCATAAGTCTCCAGATTATGGTAGGACATCACGCTCGTCTTGGAATTCAGGGCCTGTACCTGGGTGGCCAGAATATTGATTTGAGCTTCATCTATCTGCTGCTGAATCTGAATCATCTTGTCGTACATCGCATCCAGTTTGGCGTTGATTTCCGACAGCGAGGAGATAATCTCGTCGAGTTTCATATTGACTCTCTCCGACTCGGAGGTGGGGTCAAGTCCGAACAGTCCCTTGAAGAACTTGAAGGCCTGGTCCACAGGATACTCCAGGGCTTTCTTGGTTGCCACGGCAAGCGCCTGTTCCGCGATGTATGAGCCGGCATACATAAGCGCAGGGGCGAGTTGGACAGGGACCTCCGGATTGTATGAGGTGTTGTCACCCTGGCCTCCGACATATTCGTAAGGAAGGGCATCCGGAGCGGGGATTTCGTAACCGAACCCCGGGGCCAGCCTTTCGTCCCCAGGATAATCTTTTGTGCAGGCGCTGAAAATGACAGCGGGGATAAGGAGGGAGAAAACCAACTTCTTCATAACCAAATTCATTTCAAATCCTGCGAATTTACAAAAATTATCGCACCCGGGCAAACGGGACCGGGGCCGGGCGATTGAGGGAGAAGCGAAAAGTTCAAGAGGGCGGCCGGAATGGACAACAAGCTCTTCGTCTCAACCTATCAGCTCCAGATGCCGGACGAAAGTACACTGGAAAAATTCCTGCTGCGGCAACTCGAAGAAAATCAATAGAAGTTACCAACGAGAGCGGAAGCAATCAGATACACCGACCGACATCAAACCATAAAGATGCCGGTCTTTTTCGCACATAAACGATTCATTCCGGGTGGATAATGGAAA
>JAKSKF010000035.1 GCA_024401825.1 Bacteroidales bacterium | reverse complement strand
GAAAAATCAAGAGGAAGCACGCTTACCACAGCCACATCCTCACCAAGAAGACCAAGAAGCAAAAGAGAAACCTCGACCATTTCGCCCTTCTGGAGAAGGCCGATTTCAACAGAGTTCACGAACTTCTTGTAATGTAATCAACCATTAAACAAAGCGAATTATGCCAAGATCAGTAAACTCAGTTGCTTCAAGAGCACGCCGCAAGAAGATTCTCAAACAGACTCGCGGTAATTTCCTCTCAAGGAAGAATGTCTGGACGGTTGCAAAGAACACTTATGAGAAGGGTCTCACCTACGCTTATCGTGACCGTAAGAGAAAGAAAGGTAATTTCAGGGCTCTCTGGATTCAGAGAATCAACGCGGCCGCACGCCAGTACGGCATCAGTTATTCTCAGTTCATGGGCAAACTTGCAAAGCAGAACATCGGCTTGAACCGTAAGGTGCTTGCAGACCTTGCAATGAACAACCCCAAGGCTTTTGAGGCTATCATCAAATCTGTAAAATAGCAAATGAAGAACTGGAAGAAACGTCTCCGTGCCAAGCACAGAATCCTTTATTGGGTTCTGGACTGGGTGGATGCCATACTCTTTGCAGTCGTGGTGGTGACGGTCATAAACGTTTTCGTCTTCCAGTCATTCAAGATACCTTCTTCCTCAATGGAGAGCAGCCTCTATACCGGAGACCATCTCTTTGTGAGCAAGTTGACATACGGGCCCAGAATGCCGCAAACACCTTTGACCATCCCGTTCACCCATAACGTAATCGGTTCCGGAGAGTCTTATTCCACAGCCATCCAATGGGGCTATCACAGACTCAAGGGACTAAGGGACGTCAGGAACGGAGATTGTGTGGTTTTCAATTTCCCCAACGGGGATACGGTGATTTGCAACGCTCCCCAGCAGGACTATCACGCAGTCGTGCGCATGGCTGGCAGGGAATACGCGCAGAGCAGGATGGGTGAAATCAAGGTGCGTCCTTCCGACAAGAAAGACCATTACGTCAAGAGGTGCGTCGCCATTCCCGGCGACACGCTCACGGTCAAGGACGGCTTCGTATGGATTAACGGCAGACAGCAGGAGATTTATCCGGGAGTTCAGTTGAGCTATACGGTTGTGACCACAGGACAGAAGATAAACGACAGAATTCTTGACAAGATAGGGGTCAACAGGCAGGAACTCTACTTCGATGAAGCCCTGCCGGGATATCCCGAAATGCCTTTGACAGCAAAACAGCTTGAAGAAGTGAAGGCTCTCGCCAACACGGTCAGCGTTCAGGCCGCTCTTGATTTTGATTCGAACGGGCACGAACTCGAGTTGTTCCCCTTTACCGAAACAGGTTGGACAAGGGATTTCTACGGTCCCATATGGATACCGGAGAAAGGCGCGACGGTCGAGCTCACGGAAGAGAATCTGCCTCTCTACGAGAGGATTATCTCCGATTACGAGCATCAGGACGTGCAGAAGGCATTGAAGGAAGGGAAATACACCTTCAGTCAGGATTACTACTTTATGATGGGAGACAACAGGCACAATTCCCTGGACTCAAGGTATTGGGGTTTCGTTCCTGAGGACCACATAGTCGGAAGGCCGGTGGTCATTTGGCTCTCGACGGACAGCGGAAAGAAGTTCCCCCGGAACATCAGGTGGAACCGTTTCCTGAAGTTTGTTTAAAGATTATTAATTAATTAAAAGATAAGATTATGGCAAAGGTTTGTCAAATTACCGGAAGAAAGAGAATGAAAGGCAACAACGTCGCCCATTCCAAGCTGCGTACCAAGCGCGACTTCTCCGTAAACCTCAAGAACAAGAGGTTCTGGAGCGAGGAGGAACAGAGGTACATTACCCTCAAGGTTTCTTGCAAGGGTATGAGGATAATCGAGAAGAACGGCCTCGAGGCAACTATTCGCGATGCCCAGAAGAAAGGATACATTAACCTTGTTTAAATTTTAGTACTATGGCAAAGAAAGCAAAAGGAAACAGGGTGCAGGTCATCCTTGAGTGCACCGAGCAGAAAGAGAGCGGTGTGCCCGGAATGTCACGTTACATTACCACAAAGAACAAAAAGAACAATCCCGAGCGTCTTGAGCGTAAGAAATACAATCCTTTCCTCAAGAAAGTGACGCTCCATCGTGAAATAAAATAATCATAGGAGGATAAACTATGGCAAAGAAAGCCGTCGCAACATTCGCAGCAAAGGCCGGTGCAAAGAGCATGGTCAAGTGCATCCGTATGGAAAAGTCCCCCAAGACCGGCGCTTATGTTTTTACAGAGCAGCTTGTTGAGGAGGGAAAGGCTAAGGAGTTCTTCGAAAAGAAGTAATTTGTACTTAAATACAATGAGAGGCCACGTTTTTCGTGGCCTTTTTTGTATATTTGCAGTAATATGGCTTTAAGTTTTTTTCAAAAGATTTCACGTGCGGTTGCGGGGCGTTCAAGGGTGGATGACGATACCCTCGACGCCATTGAGGAAGCGCTGGTGGAGTCTGATATGGGCGTCGACACCACTCTGAAGGTAATAGACAATCTGGAGGAACGCGTCCAAAAGGACAAGTATATGTCCTTCGACGAACTTGTAGGCCTTCTCCGCGAAGAGATTGACGCTCTTGTGCCGGATACTCCTGAAATCTCCAGCCTTCCCAGGCCGTACGTGATTCTTGTAGTAGGCGTCAACGGGGTGGGCAAGACTACCACAATCGGCAAACTTGCCAATCTTTACAGGAAGCAGGGGAAGAAGGTGATTCTGGGGGCCGCCGACACTTTCCGCGCGGCTGCGGTGGACCAACTTGTGATATGGGCCGAAAGGGCAGGTGTGGACATAGTAAGGCAGCAGATGGGTTCGGACCCTGCAAGCGTGGCCTATGATACCGTTCAGGCCGCCGTGTCAAGGGGCGCCGACGTGGCCATAATAGACACGGCCGGACGTCTGCACAACAGGGTTGACCTGATGAATGAACTTACCAAAATCAGAAACGTCGTGCGCAAGGTCATCCCTGACGCTCCCCACGACGTTATGCTGGTCCTTGATGCCAGCACCGGGCAGAACGCCTTCGCGCAGGCAAAGGAATTCTCCCGCGCCACTGACATAACCTCGCTTACTGTCACGAAACTCGACGGAACAGCCAAAGGCGGGGTCGTGGTCGGCGTTTCCGACCAGTACGGAATACCGGTGCGCTTCATAGGAACAGGTGAAGGCATAGATGATATAGAGGCTTTTGACAAGGACAGTTTTGTCGCAAGCCTGTTTAATCCGGAAGATTTGAAACAGTAAGATATGAAACTCAGTTACGAATGGCTTAAAGATTACTTGAAGTGTGACCTGAATCCCCTGCAGGTGGCGGAAGCGATGACTGCCATAGGCATTGAGGTGGACTCTGTCGAAGAACAGGAAGAGATTCCGGGCGGTCTGTCCGGGGTCGTTGTGGCCAGTGTGGTTGAATGTGAGCCTCATCCGGACTCCGACCATCTTCACATCACCAGGGTGGATGACGGAAGCGGGGAACTTCTTACCGTCGTCTGCGGGGCCCCCAACGTAACTGCAGGGCAGAAGGTCCTATTCGCCCGAATCGGGACGGTCCTGCCCGGAGATTTCAAAATCAAGAAATCCAAGATTCGCGGGGTTGAGTCCTTCGGAATGATATGCGCGCAGGATGAGTTGGGCATAGGTACGGACCACGCGGGCATTATGGTTCTTCCCGACGATGCCGTGCCGGGGACTCCGGCGAAGCAGTTCCTCCATCTCAAGACGGAGGCTGTAATAGAGTATGAAATAACCGCGAACAGGGTTGATGCCGCTTCCCATTGGGGTGTGGCCCGCGACCTGTACGCATATTGCAAGTTGAACGGCATCCCTTGTGAACTTGTCCGTCCTTCGACAGATGATTTCAGCGAAGGGGATGGCGAGGGAACTCCTGTCGAGGTACTTGACTTCCAGGGTGCTCCCCGGTACACCGGAATCACCGTCAGAGGTGTCAAGGTGGGCCCTTCTCCCGACTGGCTCCAGCGCAGGTTGAATGCGATTGGAAGCCGTCCTGTCAACAATATTGTGGACGTCGCCAATTACGTTCTCTTCGAACTTGGCCAGCCCCTGCATACCTTTGACCTCGCGAAGGTCGAGGGCGGCGGGATTGTGGTCCGCAGGGCTGCGGAGGGTGAAACTATCCGAACCCTCGACGAGATTGACCGCAAACTCGACGGAAGCGATATGGTGATAGCCAATTCCGCAGGCAAGGCAATGTGCATAGCAGGAGTGTTCGGCGGATTCGACAGCGGCGTGACCGATGCCACTTCCGACATTTTCGTCGAGAGCGCGTACTTCGACCCGGGTTCTATCCGCAAGACCGCCAAGCGGCAGCAACTTCAGACTGATGCCTCATTCAGATATGAAAGAGGCGCCGACCCTGAAATTCCCGTCTATGCTCTCAAACGTGCCGTATGTCTCATCAGGCAGTGCGCAGGAGGCAGGGTTGAAGGGAAAATCAGAGAATCATATCCCCAAAAGATAGAAAGGAAGAGGATTGAACTCAACTATGAGCGAATCTCCGCTTTTGTCGGCAAGACCCTGACTGCCGGAACAATCGAAGGAATCCTGGACAGCCTGGCGTACGAATTCGTCAGCAAGAGTTCCGAGGGCGCAGTGGTTCTGGCCCCTTCATATATGATTGATGTCACCAGGGAATGCGACGTAGTGGAGGAAATACTCAGAATCTACGGATACAACAACATAGAACTTCCCAAGCATATGAAGATGTCGGTGAATGCCACACCTTCTCCGGACCCGGAATCTGTCAGGAACTCCATTTCCAACTTCCTCGCCGCGAACGGATTTACGGAGATAATGAACAACTCGCTGACAAAGTCGGCCTATTACACCCCTCTGAAGACCTGGCCCGAGTCCGCCTGCGTGAAGATTGTGAATCCGCTCAGCCAGGACCTCAACGTGCTGCGTCAGAGCCTCATCCCCGGAGGCCTGGAGGTTGTTTCATACAATATCAACCGCCAGATATACAATATGAGGACCTTCGAGTACGGCTCGGTCTATCAGAAATTGCCCGGTACGGATGGGAAGACGCTTGAAAATTATGAAGAGCACAGCTGCTTCACCCTTTTGATGACCGGCACCGGCGGGAAATCCTGGGATTCAGCGGTGCGGAAGAGCAGTTTCTTCCAACTCAAATCCTATCTGCAGTTGCTTCTCCGGCGCTATGGCGCAGACTTGAACCAGATGTGGACGGCGGACGCTCCCTCCGACATATTTTCGGAAGGAGTGGTATATTCACTCCCCGGACAGGGCAGACCTCTCGCAACGCTTGGAACAATAGAACCCCAGCTTGCAAGGCGCTTCGGCATAAAGCAGCCCGTCTTTGCGGCGGAAATCAACTGGCTCACCCTTTTCGAACTTGTAAAGAGGGGAAAGGTCGCCTTCCGTGAACTTCCCAAATTCCCCGAGGTCAGGAGGGACCTTGCTCTTCTTCTGGACGAGAAGGTGCAGTATGCGGAACTTAGGGCGGCTGCGTTCAAGAATGCCAGGAAACTCCTCAAGGAAGTGTCTCTGTTCGACGTTTACCGCGGGGACAAGATTCCAGGGGACAAAAAACAGTATGCGCTCGGCTTCGTTCTCCAGGACCAGGAGAAGACCCTGACCGACCAGGATGTCGAGAGGGTTATGGAACGTTTGCTGGGAACTTTCGTAAACGATTTCGGCGCTCAGCTCAGGTGATGAAAAGGAAGAGGACATATCTTCTGCTCGCGCTGTTCATAATTTGTATGGCGCCCGCCTGTGACGGGCCGAGGGTCATTCCCAAGGGCAAGATGGCCAGAATCTACGCTGATATGGCCCTGGCGGACATATGGCTTCAGGAAAACAGCCAGGAACAGGCCCTTGCCGACAAGAGCGTGTTCTATGAGGCGGTTTTCAGCAGATACGGTTATACGGCCGATGATTTCAGACATTCCGTCGACCACTATATGCGCAATCCCCAGAAGATTTCCCTCATATTGGACAAGTCTATGGAATTGGTGACGAAATTCCAGAAAAGGCAGCTCAAGCTGCAAGGCGCGGATTCGCTGCAGACGGAAGTTCCGTTGGAAATGGACAGGAAACCCGGAATCAGATGAAAATGTTGAGGGAGGAAACTGTATTCGGCCCGATACGCTCGCGCAGGCTCGGCAATTCGTTGGGAATAAATCTGCTTCCCGTGAATGGCAAGCTCTGCAATTTCGACTGCATATATTGTGAATGCGGCTGGAATGACGAAGGCCGGAATGACAGGAAACTTCCTTCCGCCGCGGAAGTGGAATCAGCGTTGGATGCGGCATTGAAAAAGTGCAGGGAAGAAGGAACCAGGATAGATTCCGTCACTTTTTCTGGGGATGGGGAACCTACGCTCAACCCTGAATTTCCGTTGATAGTGGACAGGGTCCTGGCCCTCAGGGACAAATGGTGCCCCGAAGCGAAGGTCTCAGTGCTGTCCAATGCGACCACGGCCTTCCGGCCTGAAGTGCTGGCGGCTTTGCGCAAGGTGGACAATCCCATTATGAAACTCGATTCCCATTCGGACATACTTGCCGCCAGAATAAACCGTCCCTCGGCCTCTTTCAGCATCGAAAAGGTGATAGCCTCCCTGGAAGCGTTCGAGGGGGATTTCATACTCCAGACAATGTTTCTCAAGGGCCCCGATTTCGATTCGTCCGACAGGGAGCAGCTGGACGGATGGATGGATGTGGTACGCAGGTTGAGGCCCCGTCAGATAATGGTGTACACCATAGACCGGCCTACGCCTATGGAAGGACTTCTGAAGTTTACGGAAGAACAGATGCGTGCGATGGTCCGGCCTCTGCTCGACGAGGGGTTCAATGTTCAGATAAAAGGATAATGATATGAAATTCAATGACAAATACGGATATGTCCCCGGTGAGGATATAGCGGGGAAATTGCAGAACTTTACGGGAAATCTGGACGTGATTGCCTGCCCTGAGGTTTTCAGGCAGTGCTTTTCTTTTATGGACCTTACGACCCTTCACGGCAATGACACCGAAGCCTCTGTCAGGAAACTGGTTGACAAGGTGACGACACTTGTCCGTGAGCGCCCTGGCTACCCCCTGCCCGCATCGATTTGCGTCTATCCCAATTTCGCTTCCGTAGTACGTGAGCACAGGTGCTCCGAGGAACTCCACGTGACCACCGTGGCGGGATGTTTCCCCTCCTCACAAAGTTTCACCGACGTCAAGGTGGTGGAATGTGAAATGGCCGTTCAGAACGGCGCGGACGAGGTTGATATAGTACTCTCTCTCGGTGATTTCCTCTCCGGAAACGAAGAAAAGGCCTTCGGGGAAATATGCGCAATACGTAAGGCGGTGGATTTGGCCGGGATTCAGGAAGGCCGGAAAATTATCCTCAAGGTCATACTGGAGACAGGATTGCTTGTGTCCCCCGAACTCATTGCCGAGGCATCCCTGCTGGCAATGGAGGCCGGCGCCGATTTCATAAAGACATCCACCGGCAAGGTTGACGTGAACGCCACACCGGCCGCGGCATACGTAATGTGCCAGTGCATAGGACTCTTTGCCGGGAAGACCGGAAGAAAAGTCGGCTTCAAGGCGGCCGGAGGCATAAGCGACGCGATGGATGCCCTCGGTTACTATTCGATAGTCAGCGGCCTGCTGGGGAGCGAATGGCTGGACAAAAAACTGTTCCGCTTCGGCGTGAGCCGTCTGGGGAACAGTCTGATGAGCGCCATAGAGCAGGCGAACGTGAATTTCTTCTAGTCCGGAAGAAGGCTGAGGAAATATTTTCTGAGTTCCGTCCATTTGTAGTATGGACCGGAGAAAGCGGGGACTGCCTCAATGGACGTCTCCCTTTCATTATGGAGCATCTTGACCAGGACCTCTCCCCGTGCATTGCGGTAGAAAATCATCTGGAAGTTGGACCCCATACACATCTCGCGATAGCATTTCCACTCCTTTGCGCAGCGTGCCAGGGGAAGAGACTTGTCATATTCCCGAACCTTTATGAACGACAGAAGGGGAGTGAGTCCCGAATCGTGCCCGAATCTGAGGTCGGCCGCAACGTCATTGCCTTTCACTGCCCGGTCCGCCTTGGCGATGATATCTTTCAGGAGAGGGGCTCCGGTACCTTCCGTGATGTAGTCTCCCACCTCCTTGTTCCTGCACCACAGGCCGTAGAGCCAGGTCGTATGAGCCTCGCATAGTATGGACAGCTCCCTGGGAGTGAAGTATGTGGTGAGGATGTCCGGGGTATCCTCATCGTCCAGGTTCTGGGCGATTGCCGCGGTCCTGAACGTCGCCTCGAAGAATTTTATGGGGTTGACCCCACAGAGCCTGCGCGCGGCATCGGGGTCGGTGAAGGTCTTTTTCTCAAGCCTCTCCGTATTGAACCCCTCCACCAGCATCGCGTCTTTCATCTTTTCGGGCAGGTCCTTTGTCTCCGGGGTCCATTCCGGATGGTATGCAAGAAAGCTCAGGTACCGTTCTCCCGTATAGTAGTGAAAATTGAGTCCTGTGGAGTTCCCCTTGAGTTGGGTGCAGAAGTTTGCCATACTCTGGATGCAGCGCTGAATGGGGCTGGAGACTGCGTAAACCTCCCTCCTGTCGTTCTGCTTGAACACCTCGGGAAAATTACGGAACATCCGCTCCGAAATCTGCTGGTGCTGGACGCTGCCCTTCTGGGTGAGGATGCCGTACATACCCTCGTGCTGCGCGGCGATGTTGTCCACGTCCTTCAGGAGTTTTTCCCCGTCGGGGGTGAGCAGGCCGGCCTCGTGACATTTCCGAAGGACGTCAAGACTCAGGTTGAAGTCGGAATCGGTTGTGGAATATCTGGAACCGTGCCTCCCGTAATGTGAAATGTAAAAGGGAACGAATCCTTCCGGAGCATCCGTCCGGGTGGTACCGAAGGTCTCGTAAACGTGGAACACAAAAGCTGCGCGCAGGGGGTCTTCCTGAATCTGCTTTAAGGTTGACTGGGCGGAAACGCAGATGGAAAAGCAGAACAGAATGACTGCGGCGATGGTGAATCTTCTGGACATTTTGTTGAATTTTTACGTTATGCAAATATAAAAAAATGCAGACGCAATAGCAAGGAACCGCTATTTTCAAATTTTTCCGTATTACATAATGTAACACGGATAATGGTGCATACCTTTGTACGAACAAAAACGATGAACTATGAAAAGATTTCTTTTGGCGGCGGCGCTGTTCTATGCGCTGACCGCGTGCAACAAGTCCGGCCTTGAAGCGCCGGGGACGGAACCGGGTTGGTCGGAGTCATTGAGCCACGAGATGATAGTGCTCGGAGAAAGGCTCGAAAACCCGTACAAGGTATCAAACATTTCAAAGGCTCTTGCCCGTCTTTATCCTACAAAGGCGGACAGGATAGATGTCAAGCCCACCAGTCTTTACGTGCGTTTCCTTCCGGTAGGGGACGAACAGTTCGACAGACTTGAGAGTCTGGGGATTCAGATGATGGACCATCCCCTGGATTTCAGGATAGTGAGGGACGGGGACTATTATCACGACCCGGAGGTGCCGGAGGAGGAAATAACCTGGCAATACGCAGTGGTCAGCACCGGGTTCGAGTTTCCCGGGGACATAAAGTATGAGATAATAGACGAGTGCTACATTGCGGAGGATGACCCCTCGACCAAATCCGATTCGGAGATAGACTGGACCGAAGTCGAGAATGAGTCATACAGGCTTACCGGCAACGGGGATATGCTGTGCGGCGGAAGCAAGGGCGGATACAAGGAGTCGTTCCCTGCAGGAAGAATCACCATAATAGATGACGGAGTGAGCCGGACGCCTGTGGGCGTCGCGGGTGTGAGGGTGTCCTGCAATTCATTCATCAAGGTAGGCCACGCCTTCACTGACGAGGACGGATACTACAAGATAGACAGGTCCTATTCCTCAGATGTGCGTTACAGGCTGGTATTCAAAAACACCAAGGGCTTCTGCATAGGATTCAACCTGCTGCTTACGCCGGCGTCGAACTCCACTTTGGGGAAGAATCCTCCTGACGGGGTGGATGTCGTGATTGACGGGAATTCGGACAGGAAACTGTTCTCCCGCTGCGTGGTGAACAACGCCGGATATGAATATTACTCAAAATGCGCCAGGGACGGTTATAAAATAAAGACTCCCCCTTCCAATCTGAGGATATGGCTCTTCCAGAGCCTTTCGGCCAGCAGCTCCCCTATGCTGCAGCAGGGAGCGTGGATAGACAATTCCATATTGAGTGACTACCTTGGACCGTACATAGCCCTTATCAAGATATTTCTTCCAGACATTACCCTCGGCCTTTCCGGCTGCAAGGATTATGCTTCCATCTTCGACGTGGCGATGCACGAATTTGCGCACGCTTCCCACTTTGTGCAGGCGGGGAAGAACTTCTGGGACGAATACATTCACTTTATCCTGAAATCCTTCGTTACCTCGGGCTGGGTGGTTTACGGTACCGGGACCGAGGACGGAGCCGGAAGATGCGCCGTGGGGGAGATGTGGGCATATTACGTACAGACAATATTGCACAGGGAACATTACGGGGACATGGCCTTTTTCGGAGGCTCCCACTGGTTCTCTCCCCAGATACTGCTGAACCTGGACGACAGGGGAATAGACAGGTTCAGGATATTCAAGGCCCTGAAACCTGATGTGATTGACGTGGAATCCCTGCAGGATGAGCTGATTTCCCTCTATCCGGAAAGTAAAAGTATAATAAACCAAGCATTTGACAGATATGAATAGAATCAAGACGGTCATTTTGACCGCGCTGGCGGCAATGCTGCCGCTCGCGGCGCAGGCGCAGAACTTCTCAGTCTCCACCAATGCGGTGGACTACGCCTGTCTGGGAACGGTGAACCTGGATGCGAGCTATGCTCCCGGGACCCATTGGACGATAGGCGCGGGAGTCAAGTACAACTCCTATACTATCCGCCAGAGAGCGGTGTCGCTGAATGCTAGATACTGGCCCTGGCACAAGTATTCGGGATGGTGGATTGCAGGCTCGATGAAGTATCAGGAATACAACACCGGCGGCTACAGAACCTTCCGTTTCGACGCCGGGGAGGAAACTTCCGAAGGCGACCGGATGGGCGGAGGCCTTGCGGCAGGCTACAGCTATATGCTGGGCAACCATTTCAACCTTGACTTCGGACTGGGCCTGTGGGCGGGATATGACATATACAGGACCTATGTCTGCCCCAAGTGCGGGGCCGTAAGCAAAACCGGACAGAAGTTCTTTGTCCTTCCGTCCGATTTCACAATAGGGGTGGCCTACTTGTTCTGAGCCCTATTTTCTGGGCTTGATGTCAAGTTTGACGGGCTTTATCATATTCTCCGGCTTGAGGATTTCATCGAGCTCCTCCTTGGTGAGAATTCCTTCTTCCAGGACCAGCTCGTAAACTCCCCGGCCGGTTTCCTTCGCCTTCTTGGCAATCTTGGTGGAGTGCTTGTATCCTATGATGGGATTGAGGGCGGTAACTATTCCGATGCTGTTCCTGATGTAGGATTCGCATTTCTCCCGGTTGGCGGTGATGCCGTCGATGCAGTTGACCCTGAGGGTGTCGAACCCGTTCATAAGAATCTCGGCGCTCTCGAAGCAGCACTGAATCATTACGGGCTCCATTGCATTGAGTTCCATCTGGGCCGCCTCTCCGCTCATTGTAACGCAGACGTCATTGCCCATAACCTTGTAGCATATCTGGGTCATTACCTCAGGAATGACGGGGTTGACCTTGCCGGGCATAATGGATGAGCCGGGCTGCTTCTCGGGGAGGTTGATTTCTCCGAGTCCGCAGCGTGGACCGCTGGCAAGAAGCCTGAGGTCGTTGCTGATTTTGCTGACCTTGACGGCGAGCCTCTTCATCGCGGCAGAGTAACCTACCAGGCAGGACGTGTCGGAGGTGGCTCCGACGAGGTCTTTGGCAAGTCGGACATTCCATCCGGTTATACGGCACAGTGCGGCGACACACTTTTCTGCGTAGCCGGGCTCTGAACAGATTCCGGTTCCTATTGCGGTTGCGCCCATATTCACCGTGAGGAAATCTTCCGCGGCCTCGTCAAGGTGCTTGATTTCATCTTCCAGAATCGAGGCGAAGCCCCCGAAAGTCTGGCCCAGAGTCATGGGCACGGCATCTTCCAACTGGGTGCGTCCCATCTTGAGAATGTCCTTGAATTCCCCGCTCTTGGCGCGGAAGCTTCCTATGAGTTCCTCGAGATGTTTCTTGAGCTCCAGGTGTGTCAGATAAAGCCCCATATGGGCAAAGCAGGGATAGGCGTCGTTAGTTGACTGGCTGCGGTTCACGTCATCGTTAGGCCAGCAGTGCTTGAAGTCGCCGAGTTCGTGCCCCATAAGCTGGAGCGCGCGGTTGGCTATGACCTCATTGGCGTTCATATTGGTTGAGGTTCCCGCGCCACCCTGAATCATATCTATGGGGAAGGCTTCCGAGAGACGGCCGTCATAGACTTCCTTGGAGGCTTTCATAATGTTCTCATAGACCTCGTCGGTTATAAGCCCCAGCTGGTGGTTCGCCTCGGCGGCTCCCATCTTGGTGATGGCTATTCCCTTGAGGTAATTGGGATATTCGTTGACGTGGAAGTGTGAGATGTTGAAATTCTCCAGACAGCGCAGCGTCTGGACGTCATAGAGCGCATCTGCGGGAATCTGCTTTTCCCCAATCAGGTCGCTTCCTGTTCTGTACTTTGTCATATGCCGTTATTTGAAATCGTACGGCAAATTTAACAAAAATAATCGGACGGACCGTTTGAAAATACTCCTATTTGGATATCTTTGCACAAACGTTCTGAATTATGGTAAAACACATCATTCTGTGGAAACTTCGCAGTGAGCTGACGGCGGAGGAGAAAAGCCGGATAAAAAAAGAAATCAAGGACGGGCTGGAGGGCCTGAAGGGCGTGGTGCCGGGACTGCTTGACATAAAAGTCCGGACGGACGGCATATTGGAAAGTTCAAGCGCCGACTTGATGCTGGACTGCACGATGGAAAGCGCTGAAGCCCTGAAGTCCTATTCCGTTCATCCGGCTCACGTAGCCGTGGCGTCCGCCAAGGTACGTCCTTTCACCGAGCTCAGAACCTGCCTGGACTTCAAAATATAGTCCCGGCCCGGGGACCGCAAGTTGCTGTAAATGAATAATCCAACCGTCTGAAAACCAGATAGTTGGATTATTTCGTGCGCGAGATGAGACTCGAAAATATGAAATCGCCATTCCTCATCACAGCTATTTCTATCCGGCAAAATTAACATAATCCGTTGATATATGATAATTTATGTGGTAGTGCAAATTTTCTATGTGTACTATCCCATTCCAAAATGTTTACTGTAAGTCGCCAAAAAGTCGCCAAAAATTTGTAGCTTTGCAAAAGAAATAAATTGGAAATGGCGACTATTGTTTACA
>JAKSKF010000034.1 GCA_024401825.1 Bacteroidales bacterium | reverse complement strand
TGGGCCCTGCCCTCCTCGCGGGCGAACTCCCGCTGGTTCAGTATGTCTCGTTCTATAGCCATCTCCTTGATGTATTGTTCCTTTTCATTCTCCGGAAGCGACTCCACTTCCGCCACATTGAACAGCCTCTTGAAGATTTCCGCCTGAAGGCACGACGGCCGTTCCAGGAAAGTGTTCATATGCAACAGGCAAAAGTACCATTTTTCCTTGTCATTTTCAAGTTCCTCCAGCGTCTTTCCGAAGCGCCCGAGTTCTATGAAGATGAGATGCAGGATGTCCGACATCCGCTCGCCGGTCGTGTCCTCGCGCACGGAGCCTCCGTCCGTATTCAGGAATGCATACCGACTTTCAGTTCACCCGTTCTTGTCGCTTCAGAGCCCGGGGTCAGACGATTCCGAAGAATGAGGCGAGACGGGGGATGAAGAGGGGGTCTTCGTCAAAGACGGCGTGCCCGGGCCCGTCGTAAAGCCAGGGCTCGCAGCCCAGTTCCCGTGCTATGTCAAGGGTGCCCTGTCCGCCGAGAACAGTATCCTGCCTGACTCCGGAAAGGAAAACCGGGCATTTTATCGAGGACACTTCATCCAGGAAGTCGAAGGAGGCGGTGACCCGCGCCGAAATGCCGAAGTTGCGCAACTGCTCCGCCGTTCCAAGTGTTTCCATTGCTGCGAGGGCATCCCTGTGCTTCAGGACAAAGCCGGGGGAGTATACCTTACTGAAAAAATCCCTGTTCAGGGCCACGGTGTCAGAGGCGTCGGCGAGCTCCGCCCAGGTACGCATATTTTCCCTGCAGACGTCACCCTGGCGGGCGGAAGTGGACGCGAGAGCGAGTCTGCCGACCAGGTGTGGGTGTCTTGCGGCCAGTACCATAGCTGTCATCGCGCCCTGGGAGGCGCCGTAAACGAATGCGTCACGGATTCCAAGGGATTCCAAGGCCTTGACGGTGTCGGCGACCATATCGAATATGCTGAATCCCTGCGGAAAAGACTTTCTCCTGTCGAACAGATATACGGTGCAGGCCTTGTGGAATTGCTTGAACGCACAGGCCACGGACTGCGCATTGGGGGTGACGGGAAGAAGACTCATCCCGGGCAGGATGACCATAGGAACGGAACCTTCGCCGAAAACGGCGTAATCCATCTCGAATTCTTCGCCGCGGAACGTGTGTACTGATGATTTCATTGTTGCAAATATAATTAAATAGTTATATTTGTAGTAGCGGGAAAACTCCCGGAAAATCAAATCTGTATGCGTATGAAGACAATGCGTTCAGTATCAGCCGCAATCCTTGCGGCGACGCTTTGCTGCGCGTGTGCGCCGGCGGGCGCGGCCGCGTCCCGAGGCGGACTTTCGCAGGAAAGCGGCGCGCAGGTCGTGGTGGGAGCGGCAAGGCCGGAACTCTATGTCCCCGTGCTCAAAGGCAAGCGGATAGCCCTGATGAGCAACCAGACCGGGATGGTGGGAGACAGGCACAGTCTGGACGTGATGCTGGAGAACGGGCTGGACGTGCGGCTCATCTATTCCCCGGAGCACGGATTCAGGGGAACCGCGGATGCGGGCGAGGAAGTGGGGAGTTCCGTGGACGGCAGGACCGGCATAAGGATACAGTCCCTGTACGGGAGCGGGGAGGCGATAGACCTCTCTGACATAGACGTCGTGGTGGTTGACATACAGGACGTGGGCCTGCGCTACTACACATATTACGTCACGATGCTCAAACTTATGAACAAGGCCCTTGAATACGGCAGGGAGTTCGTGATTTTCGACCGTCCGAACCCCAACGGAATGTATGTGGACGGCCCTGTCCTGGATATGAAGTACAAGTCCGGGGTGGGCGGACTTCCCATTCCCACGGTCCACGGGATGACGCTGGGGGAACTTGCCCTTATGGCAGAAGGCGAAGGCTGGCTTCAGAACGGAGGCGCTCTCACCCGGCTCACCGTCATACCCTGCGCAAACTATACCCACAGGACACGCTATGTCCTTCCGGTGGCGCCGTCGCCCAACCTCCCCACGATGAAATCCGTATATCTGTATGCGTCGCTTTGTTTCTTCGAGGCCACGCCTGTCAGCCTTGGCCGGGGCACCGACAAACCGTTCCAGATTTACGGACATCCGGATATGACCGGCCCCTATGACTTCACCCCCGAGAGCCGGCCCGGAGCGAAGGAACCCCCGCAGAAGAACCGCCTGTGCCACGGGTATGACCTGAGCGGCCTCGACGACGAAAGTATTCTGGCGAGGGGCGTAAACCTGGAGTACCTCATCGACGCATACGGGCAGATTGGGAAGGACAGGCCCGATTTCCTGTCCGACTTCTTCGAACTGCTGATTGGCAGGGGAGACATCCGCCGGATGATAACGGACGGCGTACCCGCCCGCCGGATTGAGGCGAGCTGGAGGAAGGATGTGAGAAAATTCAAGAAACAAAGGAAACCTTATCTACTTTATTCGGAATGAAACCTTGGATTGTACTGGCGACCATCGCCGCATATTTTACGCTTCTTTTCATCATATCGGCCCTTTCCAACCGGAACAGGGACGGAGGGAATTTCTTCGGAAATCGCAAGACTCCCTGGATTCTGGCCGCTATCGCCGCCATGGGCGCCCCCATTTCCGGCGTGACCTTCATATCGGTGCCCGGAATGGTCGTGGGCAAGGGATTCTCCTATCTTCAGATGGTGCTCGGCTTCGTCGTGGGTTACTTTCTTGTGGCTTATTTCCTCATACCCCTCTTCTACAGGAAGAATCTCAAGTCAATCTACGGATATCTCGAGGACCGCTTCGGCGCTTCGACCCACAAGACGGGCGCCTGGTTCTTCTTCATCTCCAAGATGCTGGGCGCGTCCGTCCGTTTCTTCGTGGTGTGCGTCGTCCTCCAAAGTCTGGTGTTCGCTCCCTTGGGAGTGCCTTTCTTCGTGAACGTCATCGTCACCATAGCGCTCATCTTCCTGTACACCTCCCGTGGCGGGGTGAAGACCGTCATCTGGACGGACACGCTGAAAAGCATCTGCCTGGTGGCCTCGGTCGTACTCTGCATAATCTTCATCGCCGACGGACTGGGATTCGATTTCGGCTCTATGTGCAAGTCGGTCTCCGACGACCCTTCCTCCAGGATTTTCTTCTTCGACAATCCCAGTGAGGGAAGTTATTTCTGGAAGCAGTTCCTTGCGGGAATCTTTATGCTGATTGCCACGACGGGACTGGACCAGGACCTTATGCAGCGCAACCTTTCCTGCAGGAACTTCAAGGAGTCGCAGAAGAGTCTGGTAGTGAGCGCCTTCACCCAACTCATAGTGATTTCCCTGTTCCTCGTGCTGGGAGTTCTCCTGATGCAGTACTACAAGGCCAATCTCATTGTCGGGGACAACAGCAACGCCGCCGTGGCCGCCGCGCTGGGCTCTACCGACAACCTCTTCGGCTCGGTGGTCTCTTCCGCAGGAATGCCCGTCATAGTGGGAATCCTGTTCATATTGGGCCTGATTGCCGCCGCCTACTCGGCCGCAGGCTCCGCACTCACCGCCCTGACAACATCGTTCACCGTGGATATCCTTGAAGCCGGAAAGGAAGACTCGGAAGAGAAGGTGAACAGGACACGGAAGTGGGTTCATCTTGGAATGGCCGTGTGTATGGGCGTCGTGATTCTGGTGTTCAACGCCATCAACAACCAGGACGCCATAAGCGCGGTCTATACCCTGGCAAGTTACACCTACGGCCCTATCCTGGGACTGTTTGCCTTCGGGATGTTCTGCAAGAAGCCCGTCAGGGACCGCGCAGTGCCCGCAGTCTGCATTTTCGCCCCTCTGCTCAGCTATGGGATACGGTGGGCCCTGCAGACCTTCGCCGGATATACGGTCGGGTTCGAACTCCTGCTTCTCAACGCCGGACTTACCGTGCTGGGACTTCTGCTTCTCATCAGGAAGAAATGATGACTCTGTACGACCCTCTAAGGCACAGGCAGGTTCCCGCAACGCCGGAGGAACAGGTGCGCCAGTGGTTCATAGGGGAACTCCGCGACAGTTTCCGGGTTCCCCTGCATATGATGAACAGCGAGGTGGGCTTCAACTACGGAGGGAAACGCTACCGCGCCGACATCCTGATATTCGACAGGGACCTCAAGCCCCTGGCCGCAGTCGAATGCAAGCGGCCGGAAGTGAAACTGGACGATACCGTGGCAGGGCAGCTCAACAGGTACAATCTGGTGCTGAGCGTACGCTTTTTCATCCTCACCAACGGAAATAATACCTATATTTACAGCCGGAACGGGGAAGCCTTCAAGCCGTTGGACCATATCCCCGACTACGACGAGATGCTGAATTCAGGACAGATGCCCACCATCACTACCCAATATATGCGCAAACCCGTATTCGGACTTCTCAGCGAGGTGGCCTCTGAACTCGGGGTAAGAGCCTTCGTGATAGGAGGTTACGTGCGCGACTGCTTCCTTGGGAGGGAGTGCAACGACATAGACGTCGTGGTGGAGGGCAGCGGACTGGACTTCGCGCGGGCAGTGGGAGAGAAGACGGGCTCAAAAGTGTCCTTCTTCAAGAATTTCGGTACCGCCATGCTCCGCTACAAAGGCGATGAGATAGAGTTCGTGGGGGCGCGCAAGGAATCCTACAGGCGGGAGTCCCGCAAGCCGATAGTGGAGAACGGCACGCTCGAAGATGACCAGAGGCGTAGGGATTTCACAATCAACGCAATGGCGTTCAGCCTGCAGAAGGAGAACTATGGGGAACTGATAGACCCGTTCGGAGGCATCAGGGACCTGGCCGACGGGATAATCCGCACTCCTCTCGACCCTGACACCACCTATTCCGACGACCCTCTCCGGATGCTGCGCGCGGTCAGGTTCGCCACCAAACTCTCCGGCGGGCAGACCACTTTCCGCATAGTTGACGAATCGATGGACTCCATGCGTAGGATGGCGGGCAGACTGAGCATCCTCTCCTGCGAGAGGGTGGCCGAAGAACTGAACAAGATGATGATGACCTCCCGTCCGTCGATGGCGTTCCGCCTGATGGAGGAAGCGGGCCTGCTGAAACTCATCCTCCCCTCGGTTTCAGAACTGAAGGGAGTCGAGACCCAGGAAGGAATGGGGCACAAGGACAACTTCGAACATACGATGGCTGTCCTCGACAATCTGGTGAAACTGCAGGAGAAAGCGCCGGGAGTGAACCCTGAAAGGGCGTTGTGGCTGCGCTGGGCGGCTCTCCTTCACGACATAGGAAAGCCTGCGAGCAAGAAGTTCGTCCCCGGACTGGGGTGGACTTTCCACTCTCACGACCTCATAGGCAGCAGGATGGTTCCCGGAATCTTCAATTCCCTGAAACTTCCCGTGGATGCGATGAAGTACGTGCGCAAACTGGTTTGGCTGCATCTCAGGCCGATTGCCCTGGTGGACGAGGGGGTGACCGATTCAGCCGTGCGCCGTCTGCTCTTCGATGCGGGGGACGAAATAGACGACCTGATGATGCTGTGCAAGTCGGACGTCACGTCCAAGAATCCCGCAAAGGTCCGCAAGATAAGGGACAACTTCTGCCTGGTCGAACGCAAGCTGGTGGAAGTGGAGGCCAAGGACGCGATACGCAATTTCAAGAACCCCATAGACGGGGAGTACCTGATGGACCTGTTCGGCATACCTCCCTGCCGGGAAATAGGTGTGCTCAAGGAGTTTGTCAAGGAATCCATCCTGGACGGGGTGATAGGCAACAATTTCGGGGAGGCCGACTCCCTTATGAGGGAGAAGGCCGCGCAAATGGGTCTGACTCCGCGAAAATGACGGAAGAATATCTGAAATACATAAGGGACGTACGTCGATATTCTCCGCGAACCCAGGCCATATACCGTGAGGCGTTGGAGGATTACTTCGGATTCACCGGTACTCTGGACGCGGTACAGCTCCGCAATTATCAGGTGCATCTGCTGGACGAAATGGGAATGTCCCCCAGAACCGTGAACCTGAGGATGAGCGTGCTGAGCGGCTATGCGGGCTTCCTTGTGAGGAAAGGTGTCCTGACCTGCAATCCCGTCCGTCAGGTGCGAAGGCCCAGACAGTCCAGGCGGCTTCCCGAATTCTACAGGCAGGAGGCGATGGACTCTTACTTCCGCTCCACCGTGGGAGTGCCTCAGTACGGGACCTACACCCGGACCCTGTCCCGTCTGGTGATATCAATCCTGTACGGCACGGGCATCAGGAGGGCGGAACTTATAGGACTCAGGAGGGATTCATTCGACGCTGCCCGAAGGAAGATGACGGTGCGCGGCAAAGGGGATAAAATGCGACAAATTCCCCTGCTTCCTGAATTATGTCAGGAAATTTCCTTATATTTACAGAAAGTTGACCTCAGGTTCCCCTCCGTCGGCAAGGACTCGCCTCTGCTCCTCACGGAAAAAGGCGGTCCTCTGTATCCGGTCCTCGTGGACAGGATAGTCAAGGAGGAACTGGGAACTGCGGAAGGAATCAGCGGACGCAGGTCCCCGCACGTGCTAAGGCATTCGCTTGCAACCGAACTGCTGGATGAAGGCGCGGACTTGAATTCCATCAAGGAGATGCTCGGACATTCCTCGCTGGCCGCGACGCAGGTTTACACGCACAATTCCATAGGGAAACTTAAATCGGTTTACAACAAGGCCCATCCCAGGGCAAAAAACGGAGTTAACAATGGAAATCAAGATTAAATCACTGAAATTCAGCGCAGACGAGAAGCTCGTCGGCTTTGTGGAAAAGAAAGTTGCAAGAATAGAGAAGTTCTTTGACGGAGTCGTCAATGAGGCTGAGGTTTCATTGGAGAATCTGAAGGAAGGCAAGAAAGCCAAAATCCAGGTTCACATTCCCGGCGACGACATCATCATAGAACGGGTTGCGGACACCTTCGAAAACGCCATTACAGGATGTGTGGACGCGATGAAGGAAAAACTCACCAGAACCAAGGAGAAAATCCAGGAAAAGTAGATACGGCCGCAAGGCGTATGTTGCAAGGGTGGTATTCGTGCCACCCTTTTTTTATCTGAGTTTGTTCGTCTCGAAGTGAGAGCGTGTGACTGCGAAGTAGATGACGATGCCTGCCGCGTTGACCGCCCAGGCAGCCCAGAATGCGCTCCTGTAGCCGAAGTGTTCGGCCAGGATGCCCCCGAACAGTACGCCCAGTCCCACGCCGGCGTCCCAGGCCGTCAGGATGGAGGAGTTGGCGGTGCCTCTGCGGTTGTGTTCGGCCAGGTTGATGAACATATTGAGGAAGGCGGGATACATATGGCCGTTGCCCAGACCTATCACGAATGCGCTGGCGTAGTATGCCCAGAGGGACGGAACCGCAGCAAAGAGCAGATAGCCGAAGATGGAAATCAGCATACCGATTGTGGCGTTGCGGCTCACCTTGTTCTCCCTGAGGGCCTTGGACCCGGTAAGACGGGAAATTATCAGTCCGACGGCGAGGAATGAGAAGAAGATGCCCGAGCCGGAAGTGATTCCCAGACTTTCTTTCCCGTATATTGCGACATAGGTCGAAACCACACCGTAGGAGCAGGCGAAACAGAGGATTGTGACCGCCTCCAGCCATCCTTTGGTGAGGAAGAACCTGTCAAGGGAGATGACCTGCTTGTTGGGAACGAACTCCTTGGCCGGAATCCTGATGCTCAGGTCGAGTATTATTCCGAGGAAGGAAACTCCGAAAGAGAGCCAGAACAGGGGAGTGAAATTGCCCTGGTAATACTGGAGGAGATAGATGGCTATGATGGGCCCGATGACGGTGGCGAGGTTGTTGGCAAGTCCGTAATAGCCCATTCCCTCAGTGCGGCGTGAACTGGGAAGAACGTCGATGGCTACGGTGCTGGCGGCCACCGTGGTGGCTCCGAAGGGTAGTCCGTGCAGGGTGCGGAAGATGGTGAAAGCGGTCAGAGAGCCCGCTATGAGATATCCTCCGAACAGAGCGAAGAATACGAAGTTGCAGACCAGCAGCACCATCTTCCTGGGAAAACTGTCAGTTATGTATCCGCTGAACGGTCGGATGATGATGGCCATCACCGTATATCCGGCGAGGCACAGGCCGATGGTCTCCTTGTTGGCCCCGAAGGTCTCAGAAAGGTAGAGGGGAAGCAGCGGGACTATGAGCGTGAAAGCAAAATGGAGCAGAAAGTTCACTGTCCATATCTTGAGATAATTGCTGTTCCAGAGTTTGTCCATTGTCCGTCGGGCCGGGGTGTTGCGGAAAATCCGTTCCGCTTTCAAAGATAGGTGTTTTTTTTGAGGACAATGAAAAAATAATTAAATTTGAGGGATTATGGCGGTCAAATCCAATACTGTCGGCGCGCGCATCCAGGCGGCGCAAATCATAGAGCAGGTGAAAGAGGGGCGGTACAGTCCCGTGTATCTGCTTATGGGTGATGAACCGTACTATCCGGACCTTGTGTGCCGGACCATCCTGGACAAATGCATAGACCCTTCCCTCAAGGATTTCAACGAGACTGTCCGCTACGGCGCCGACGTCACCGCGGAGCAGATAGTCACCGCGGCCAGGGAATTTCCGATGATGGCCGAGAGGCGGCTCGTGGTGGTGAAGGACGCGCAGTTGTGCAAGGATATAGAAAGTGTTTCCGTGTACCTTGAGTCGCCTCTGGAGTCCACTGTGCTTGTGCTTCTGATGCGGGGCTCCGCCGCGGACAAGCGCAGGTCCCTTTACAAGCTTTGCCAGAAGCAGGGTACGGTGATGGAGAGCGCTCCGCTGAGGGACTACGAAGTTCCGTCCTGGATACAGCAGCATTTCCAGGACAGGGGCCTTCACATTTCTCCCGATGCGGCCGCGCTTTTTGCGGAATATGCCGGAGTGGAACTCTCCAGGATTGTTGCGGAGACTGAAAAGCTTCTAAAGAATCTCCCGCAGGGGGAGACCGCGGTGAATGTCTCGGACATAGAGAGAAACATTGGAATCAGCCGCGAGTACAGCGTCTTCGAACTCACTAAGGAACTGTCTTTCAGGAACGCCCCCAGGGCTCTTCTGATAGCCGGACGCCTGGGAGGCGCCGCAAAGTTCAAGATGCCCGCCGCGGTAAGCGCCCTGTACACCCATTTCAACAGGATACTGCGATATTCCGCGCTGCTGGCCAAGACTCCCTGCCCCACACAGGAGCAGAAGTCGTCCGCCCTTGCCGGAGTTAACCCGTACTTCTACAGGGAATATGACGCCGCGGTCAGAAACTATCCGCTCGCAAAATCGCTGGAGGCCATTTCCCTTCTGTGCGAGTACGATTATCTGGGAAAAGGAGGGGACGGAGGTTCCGCCGGCCCCGACGAACTGTTTGTGGAACTGATAAGCAAACTGCTCATATTATAACAATACTGAATAGAATATGTCATTTATCGAATGCAGGGAAGTCTGCAAAAACTTCGGTCAGAAGGTGGCGTTGGACCACGTGAGCCTGGAAATGCCCCAGGGACGGATATTCGGACTGCTTGGTCCCAACGGCGCCGGAAAGACGACTTTGATAAGAATCATCAACAGGATAACGATTCCCACATCCGGAGAGGTCTTCTTCAACGGGAACCCGATATGCCAGAGGGACGTGGAAAAAATAGGCTATATGCCTGAGGAACGGGGCCTGTACCGCAAGATGAAGGTGGGTGACCAGGCGTTGTACCTGGCACGGCTCAAGGGTATGGAAGCCAGGACCGCGCAACGCGAACTCATAGCCTGGTTCAACCGCTTCGGCATAAGGGACTGGTGGGACAAGAAAGTGGAGGAACTGTCCAAGGGAATGGCCCAGAAGGTGCAGTTCATAACTACCGTGGTGCACAAGCCCGGACTGCTCATCCTTGACGAGCCCTTCTCCGGTTTCGACCCGGTGAACGCGGAGATAATCCGCAAGGAAATCCTCCGGCTGAAGGAGGAGGGAGCCACCATAATCCTGTCCACGCACAATATGGAGTCCGTGGAGGAACTGTGTGACGAGATAGCCCTGATAAACAACAGCAGGCTTGTCATATGCGGGGGAGTGGCGGACATCCGCAAGCGCTATGGCAACAATAACGTCGAACTTGTATATACGGATGCCGACGGCCGTCACACGGAAGTCCTTCCGGCGATGACTGACGGACGCTCCACGCTTCAGCATTATCTTGAGAAACCCGGCGTCCAGATAAATTCCTTCAAGGAACTTATGCCCAGGATGAACGACATTTTCATAAAACTTGTAACAGGGGAGGACAAAATATGAATCTGAGAACAATTGGCATAATAATCAGCCGCGAATACCAGAACCGTGTAAGGAAGAAGAGCTTTCTGGTGACGACTTTCCTGGTGCCCGTCCTGATGGCGGCCCTCATACTGGTTCCTATGCTGCTGATGCTGAACAGCAAGGAAAAGACCAAGACCATTGCGGTTCTGGACAACTCCGGCATAGTGGCGGGGAAACTCCTTGACACCGAAACCATAAATTATGAACCGGCGCCCGCGATTCCGCTGGATTCCATAAAGCACAATCTGGAGAATCTGGGATTCGACGCGGTGCTCAACATCTCGGAACTGACCGCCGACAATACGGTGACTGCGGACATCACTTCCGTGAAACCTCTCGGCGTTGAGATGGCCCAGAACATCAATTCCAGGATTGAGGATGCGGTGGAGGACTACAGGGTGGAATCGTACCGGATAGAAGGACTCTCGCAGATAATGAAGGACGTCAAGGTGGACATAAGGCTCAATGCGTTCACTATAGACGAGTCCGGCAAGGAAAACATATCCGAGACCGGTGTCTATGCGGTCCTGTCAATGCTTATGGGCATAATCATCTTTATGTTCATAACCCTGTTCGGCGGTATGGTGATGTCCGCTGTGATAGAGGAGAAGACCAGCCGCGTGGTGGAGGTGCTCGTAAGTTCTGTCAAGGCCACGGAACTGATGTTCGGAAAGATTCTGGGAATAGCGCTCGTGGCGTTGACGCAGTTTTTCCTGTGGATACTTCTGACAGGGGCCATTGTCGGGGTCGCGGGCTCCGCTATGGGCTCCGACCTGTTCAATCCGGATACTGCCGCCAGAATGGCGCAGACTATGGGGACGGAGGCAGCCCTCGAGGGCGGCGCTCAGGCTCAGGACTCCGCGCAAATAGGAGGCGATGAACTGTCGACGGTTATGGTTACACTCAGGAATATGGACCTCGGCGGCATATTGCTCGACTTCATCATCTTCTTTGTGCTCGGATATCTTCTTTATGCATCACTTTTCGCCGCTGTCGGTTCGGCGGTCGAGAATGAGGGTGACTCGAACCAGTTGCAACTGCCTTTGACCATCCCTCTGATGATTGGTTATTTCATTGCAATCTATGCTTTCAAGGCACCCGACAGTTCTCTTGCGTTCTGGGGCTCGATTATTCCTTTCACCTCGCCCATAGTGATGCTGGCGAGGGTTCCCTTCGGAGTGCCTGGCTGGGAACTGGCTCTGTCCATCGGTCTTCTTGCGCTGACTTTCGTGCTGTGCGCCTGGATGTCCGCCAAGATATACAAGGTCGGAATTCTTATGTTCGGCAAGAAATCAGGTTTTAAAGATTTATGGAAATGGTTAAGACAGTCCTGAAATTGACGGCGGCGGCGCTGGTGGCAGTATCCTGCGCGCAGTACAGAGCTCCGGTCTTCAGTTGGGAGAAGTTCGGAATGGACGGACACCGTGTGGGAGCCGGGGTGCCGGGTGTGGACAATGTCGAGAAGGCTCTGGGAGTCTGTTCCGACGGCGCCTACACAGCCCCCAACGGAAGGGTTTTCACCGAAGGAAGCACACCCGCGGTGGCAAGGGCGATGATTGAGGTGCAGCCTGCGATGGCAAGAGTCAAACAGGTTGTGGGTACGTCGTCCGCGAAGCTGAGCAAGCGCCGGCCGGAGAGCGAACTTTCCAACTGGGCGGTTGACGTTCTGACGAGCCAGACAGAGAGCCTGCTTGGCAGGAAGGTCGACTTCGGAATCTGCAATTTCGGAGGAATCCGCACGGATATGCCTGAGGGTGAAGTGATTCTGGATGACATAGAGTCGATGTTCCCTTTCAAGAACTACCTGTGCTACGTGAAGCTCAAGGGAAGTACGGTGAAGGAAATCTTCGACTGGATGGCGGAAAACGGCGTGGAGTGCGTCAGCAGGGTGAAACTGGTCGTGGAAGACCGGAAAGTCAAGGAACTGCTTATCGGGGGAGAGCCGCTTGACCCGGACAGGGAATACGGACTTGCGACCATAAACTTCCTGCTGGACGGGGGTGACGACCTTTTCCTGGCAAAGGATGCAATTGAACTTGTCCAAAGCGACATTCTGGTTATGGACGCCATTATGAATGACGTCAGGGCCCGCCGGAAGGAGGGTCGTCGCCTGGAATACTGCACCGACGGCAGGGTTGAATACATAAACAGCGACGGAAAATGAAAAAGATACTTGTAGCGGCAATGACGCTCTGCGTCCTGAGTTCTTGCGGAAGTCCCCGCAGACTCGTGATTCTTCACGCGAATGACACTCACAGTCACTTCGAGGTTGAAAGGGCCGGAAGCAAAGCCGGTCTTGGCGGAATACTGGAGAGGGCCGCGTTCGTGGATTCCGTGAGAACGGCCGACGGCGCGGGCAACGTCCTCCTGCTTCACGCCGGGGATTTCAGCCAGGGGTCGTCGTATTTCACCGAACTCGGAGGAATGCTCGAAGTGGAGATGCTGGACGCGATGGGGTACGATGCGGTTACCCTGGGCAATCACGAGTTCGACAATGACGTGGACGCGCTCGCGGGCCGGCTTGCAAAACTGAAGCACACTCAGGTGGTGTGCGCCAACCTGGACCTGTCGATGTTCGAACTGGGCAGATACGTAAAGCCGTACGCCGTGTTCGAGAGGGGCGGCTTCAGGGTCGGAGTCATAGGCATCGACGCCCGCCTCGTGGGCAACGTGACCAGGGCTGTCACCGACCATCTGGTACAACTCGACGACGCTTCCGTGGTCAACAGGTGGGCCAGGCATCTGCGTGAGAACGAGAGATGCAATCTGGTGATTCTGCTGTCCCACAGGGGATACTCTGAAGACCAGGAACTTGTGCCGCAGATTTCCGGAGTGGACTTCGTGATAGGCGGTCACTCGCATACCTTTGTCGATGACGTCCTGTATGTCAGGGATGCGGACGGAAAGTCCGTCGGTATTGTTTCCGACGGTTTCTGGGGCATCCAGATGGGCAAACTTACGGTGAGATAGTCTTCGCGTAATGGCTTCGTCCAAGGAATACGCCGACTTCGTGAGGGACAAGTTCGAGAGGATTTCGGACGTGGTCACTGTCCGCCCTATGATGGGGGCTTACGTCCTGCATATGGCCGGGAAGGTGCTCGGCTTCATCGGTGAGGACAGGCTGCTTCTCGAGCCCGGTCCCACCATAGCGAAACTCCTTCCCGATGCGCAGACCGTGGAACTTTTCCCCGGTTCCAAGAAGTTCTATGTCATAGAGGATTCAATAAGTTCAGCCCGTCTCTGTGAGATAGCCGCGGCCATCTATGACGATTTGCCGGTCAGCAAACCGAGGGGAGGGAAGAAGGGACGCAAGGCCCCGGCTGTCAGGAATGACGCGGGGAAAGCGGAAATACTCGAGAGATTTCCCTTTGCCAAAAATATCAAATGGTAGATTGTATTTTATGGGCACAACTGCAATAATCTCTGCGATACTTTCCCTTCTGGCAGGAATCGGCATATTTCTGGTGCCCTGCCAGATGATGAGTTCAAACCTTGAATCGGCGAGTTCCGCAAAATTGAAAAGCTCCGTCTGATGTGCCTTGAGGCGGATTTGCAATTCCCGGAAAAAGATGTAACTTTGCAATCCTTTCCGGTGCGTTGGCCGAGTGGTTAGGCGCAGGTCTGCAAAACCTGTCACAGTGGTTC
>JAKSKF010000033.1 GCA_024401825.1 Bacteroidales bacterium | reverse complement strand
TCGAACGCCTATCGTAGGAACCGGAATCCTAAATTCTATCCATTAAACTAAGGGGGCCGAAGCGCTTGCAAAGATAGGCAAAATTATTTGTAACCCGCCACCTTCGCAACTATCCTGGGTATATCTATATTCTCCCTGCAGACACTGAATTCAGAAGCGCGGGAGCCCTTGACGTAAAGTCCTACGGGCGTTCCGGAATGAGAACCGCTGAAGAGCGTTATTCCGGCCTTGCTTCCAAGAAGAAGGACTGCCTCCACGGCCAGCTTCTTGTTGGAATTGTAAAGGTCCTTCTGGACATCGCTGCTGCCGTCCAGGAAAGATTCCTTGTACAGTTGTGTCAGGATTTTCTCTTCCTTCTTGCTGACGGGCACCTTGTCCCACAGGCCAAGTTTATCGGCGAGAAGCTGTTTCACCTCGGGCCATCCGGGGATTCTGCCGCCCTCGGTCATCTCGACGAGCCCGGCCGTCAGTTCATTCACGCTGCATTTCTGATATCCGATATATTCGGCCGCGCCACGCGTAATCAAAGTGTAACCTGTCTCGTGGTCGGCAGTCACCACTATGAGGGTCTCGTCAGGATGACGGTCGTAGAAACGCAGGACGCAGTCCACTGATTTCGAGAAATCGATTACCTCATTGACCATCGCGCCCGCGTCACGTGAATGGCAGGCGTGGTCTATGAGAGCGCCTTCCACCATAAGGAAGAATCCCTTGGGGCTGTTCTTGTAGAGATGCTCGATTGCTGCGGAAGTGAAGTCTTCCAGGCTGGTGTCACCTTCCTTCCTGTCCAGGGCGTAAGGCAGGTCATTCCTTTCAGTGTTGTTCGACAGGTAAATCACGGGGCCTTTGCAAGGGGCATAGCGGTCGTTCCCTTCAAAAACGCGGAACCCCTTCTGGCGAGCCTGTTCAACCCAGTAGTCATTGCCGAGTTCATTGGAACTTATCGACGCTCCGGCGGCAAAGCACAGTTTGGAGTTCACAAGGTCTCCGGCTATGTCGTCAAGGTCATTGCGGCCGAAAGCGTGACCGTAAAAAGAGGCCGGAGTAGCCAGGTTGACGGCGTCCGAACTGACTACACCCGCAGCGCGGCCGGCTCTGACAGCCTTGTCGACGAGAGATTCTACATCCGTGGAATCGGGTTTCAGCCCTATCGCCCCGTTGTACGTCTTGAATCCCGTTGCAAGGGCGGTTCCGCCGGCGGCTGAATCAGTCACCCTGTCGTTGGACGGAGAGGTGGAAACGAAGCCGACATAGGGGAAATGCCTGAAGTTCAGGTCACCCATACCCACAGAGCGCATATACAGTTCCGCAGAGGCGGCCTGGTTGATACCCATACCGTCACCTATGAGGAAAAACACATATTTCGGCGTCTTTGCGACAGCCGTGGAAGAAAAAGCGGCGAGCAGTACCGCTACCAGAAGAATATTGAATTTTTTCATATAAAAAAGTCTCCGTTTGTTCCTGACATCCGTCAACGGAGCGGATGCAAATTTAGCAATTTCAAGCCAATCGTCAAAGTATTCCCGGACAGTTGCGAAATCCGTCAAAAAGAATTAAATTTGCGTGATATGAGTTATGCGCACATATTTCCGGGGCAGGGGTCTCAGTTTCCCGGTATGGGAAAGGAGATTTACGAATCTTCATCCAAGGCCCGGGATATGATGGAAAGAGCCAACCTGGCTCTCGGATTCCGGATTACTGACATTATGTTCGGAGACGATGCGCAGGCCCTGCAGGCCACCCGCGTGACCCAGCCGGCAATCCTGTTGCACTCCGTCGTCCTTTCCGAATGCGCATCCCCCGCAGAGCCGGCTATGGTGGGAGGTCATTCCCTCGGAGAATTTTCGGCGCTTGTTTCCGCCGGAGTCCTGGAGTTCGAGGACGCGCTCCGTCTCGTGTCCGTCCGCGCGGAGGCCATGCAGCGCTGCTGCGAGAAGGTTCCGGGCGCTATGGCGGCCATCCTTGGCCTTGACGACAAGACGGTTTCCGATATCTGCGACCAAACTCCCGGAACGGTGATTCCGGCCAATTTCAACTGCCCCGGACAGGTTGTAATCTCAGGGGAAATCCAGGCCGTTCAGGCCGCCTGCGAGAAACTCAAGGAAGCCGGAGCCCGCAGGGCGGCCCCCTTGGGTGTGGGCGGCGCATTCCACTCCCCTCTTATGGAACCCGCCCGCAAGGAACTTGCCGCCGCAATAGAGGACACCCCGTTCCGGAGCGCCCGCTGTCCCGTCTACCAGAATGCAACCGGAACTCCCGAAACCCATCCGGACCGTATCAGGGAGAATCTTCTGGCGCAACTGACATCCCCGGTACTCTGGACGTTGAGCATTGAAAGGATGCTGGAGGACGGAGCCCGCAACTTCATAGAAATAGGGCCCGGGAAGGTACTGCAGGGGCTGGTCAAGAGAATCGCGGGAGACAGGGCCGTGGAAATCACTCTCGAAGGCATTCAGTGAACCCCAGGGAGGAAAGACAGAAATCAAAGACAAATGACTGAAAACAATATGTACAAAGCTTAACGACTATGGCTAAAGAAAAAAAATTCATCACCTGTGACGGTAATCAGGCTGCGTCAAACATCGCATATCTGTTCAGCGAACACGCGGCCATCTACCCCATCACACCCTCTTCCACAATGGCTGAGAACATTGACGAGTGGGCAGCCCACGGGAAAAAGAACCTCTGGGGCGAGACAGTAAAGGTAACTGAAATGCAGAGCGAGGCAGGCGCCGCAGGAGCCGTCCACGGTTCACTCCAGGCAGGAGCGCTCACATCCACCTTCACCGCATCCCAGGGACTTCTCCTTATGATTCCCAATATGTACAAGATTGCCGGAGAGATGCTTCCCGCGGTGTTCCACGTTTCAGCGCGCGCCCTCGCATCCCACGCCCTGTCAATCTTCGGTGACCATCAGGACGTGATGGCCTGCCGTCAGACCGGCTTCTGCATGCTGGCGTCCGGTTCCGTTCAGGAGGCTCAGGACCTTGCCGCAGTGGCTCACCTTTCAGCCATCAAGGCGAGTCTTCCCTTCCTTCACTTCTTTGACGGATTCAGGACATCGCACGAAATCCAGAAGATTGAACTTCTGGACGAGGCGGGACTCAAGTCTCTGGTAAGCGACAAGGCTCTCCAGAACTTCCGCGACAGGGCGCTCACACCCGACGCTCCCGTCACAAGGGGAACCGCGCAGAACGGTGACGTCTATTTCCAGGTAGTGGAGTCACGCAACCAGGTTTACGAAGCCGTTCCCGATATCGTGGCAAGGTATATGGGCGAGATAGGCGAACTCAGCGGACGCCAGTACAGGCCCTTCGAATATTACGGAGACCCCAAGGCCGAGAATGTCATAGTGGCGATGGGTTCAATCACGGAGACCATCAAGGAGACCATAGACTATCTTTCACAGCACGGGCGCAAGTACGGTCTTGTCACAGTGCATCTGTACCGTCCTTTCTCCGAGAAATACTTCCTCAAGGTACTTCCCAAGTCCGTCAGGAAGATTGCGGTCCTGGACCGCACAAAGGAGCCCGGCGCATTGGGAGAACCTCTCTTCCTCGACGTCAGGAGCCTGTTCCAGGACAAGCCCGGCACCCCTCTCATCATAGGCGGACGCTACGGCCTTTCATCAAAGGACACTACCCCCGCGCAGATTATCGCGGTGTTCGACAATCTTGAACTCAAGAAGCCCAAGGCGGACTTCACAATCGGCATAACGGATGACGTGACGTTCAAGAGCCTTCCCACCAAGGGAGAGATTTCAATCGTCAAGAAAGGCACCACCGAGTGCAAGTTCTTCGGTCTGGGTTCGGACGGCACCGTGGGAGCCAACAAGAATTCCATCAAAATCATCGGTACCCATACGGACAAATACTGTCAGGCATACTTCGACTACGACTCCAAGAAATCCGGCGGATACACCTGCTCTCACCTGCGTTTCGGAGACGCACCCATCAAGGCTCCCTACCTTGTGAGCACTCCCGACTTCGTAGCCTGCCACGTTCCTTCCTATCTTGAGAAATATGACGTCCTCAAAGGCATCAAGGAAGGAGGCAGTCTGCTTCTCAACTCCCTCTGGGACGAAAAGGAGACGCTGGAGAGAATCCCCGACTTCGTCAAGGCCGTGATAGGAAAGAAGAAAATCAGACTCTACATCATCAACGCGACCAAGATTGCTGCCGAGATAGGCCTGGGAGGCAGAACCAACACCATCCTCCAGAGCGCATTCTTCCGCATCTCGGGAATCATCCCCGCCGAAGAGGCCGTGAAATATATGAAGGATGCCGCCCTGAAGAGCTACGGCAAGAAGGGTGAGAACGTTGTCAATATGAACTACGCGGCCATCGACCGCGGAGGCGAGTACACCGAGGTCAAGGTTCCCGCTGAATGGGCGAAGCTCTCGGCCAAATTCGTCAACCCCAACGCAGGACGGCTTGCCACTCCTTTCGTGAAGGACATAGCCGACATTGTAAACTCCCAGTGCGGAGACAGCCTGCCCGTCAGCACCTTCCTCCCCTATCAGGACGGTTCGATGCCCGTCGGTACGGCCGCATACGAGAAACGCGGCGTAGCGGTGAGCGTTCCCGTATGGAACCCTGAAAGCTGTATCCAGTGCAACAGCTGCGCATTCGTTTGTCCCCACGCCGCCATCCGTCCCTTCATCCTCACCGAGGAAGAAGCCAAGACAGCGCCCAAAGGCGTCAAGATTGCGGAAGGCAAGGCCAACCTCAAGGGTTACAGATATGCCCTCGGCATTTCAGTGGCGGACTGTACCGGTTGCGGCAACTGCGTCGACGTATGTATGAGCAAGGAGAAGTCCCTGGAGATGAAGTCCTATGTGGACAACGCCGAGGAGCAGAACAGTTACGACTGGCTCAACTCTAAGATAGGCTACAAGAACATATTCGACCCCAAGGCCAATATGAAGAACGCCCAGTTCGCGCAGCCTCTCTTCGAGTTCAGCGGCGCCTGCGCAGGCTGCGGCGAGACTCCCTACATCAAGAACATCACCCAGCTCTTCGGAGACCATATGATGATTTCCAACGCTACCGGTTGTTCTTCAATCTACGGAGCTTCATTCCCCGCATCCCCCTACTGCACCAATGAAAAGGGTCACGGCCCCGCCTGGCAGAACTCCCTGTTCGAGGATTTCTGTGAATTCGGCCTTGGAATGCACCTGGGTTCTGACAGAATCCGCGAGACTGTCGCGGCTCTGATGACCAAGGGACTGGAATGTGAAAAATGTTCCGACGCCATCAAGGACCTGTTCAGGAAGTGGCTCGACAACAGGAACGACTACACCGTCACCCGCGAGGTTGCCGACAAGCTTGTTCCCCTTATGGAGGCCTGCGGTTGCGACACCTGCAAGTCCATCCTCAACCTCAAGCAGTTCATACCTTCACGCAGCCAGTGGATTTTCGGCGGTGACGGCGCATCCTACGACATAGGTTACGGCGGACTCGACCACGTGCTCGCAAGCGGCGAGAACATCAACATACTCGTCCTCGACACAGAGGTTTACTCCAACACCGGAGGCCAGTCCTCAAAGGCCACTCCCGCAGGCGCCATCGCCAAATTCGCGGCTTCAGGAAAGAAAATCCGCAAGAAGGACCTCGGTATGATGGCAATGAGCTACGGATATGTTTACGTAGCCCAGGTTGCAATGGGCGCAAGCCCCGTCCAGTATATGAACGCAATCAAGGAAGCCGAGGCATACAACGGCCCCTCACTCATCATAGCCTACGCGCCCTGCATCAACCACGGACTGAAAGCCGGTATGGGGCTTAGCCAGAGGGAGGAAAAACTCGCCGTGGAATGCGGATACTGGCACCTCTACCGCTTCAATCCCGAGTTGGAAGGCAGCGGGAAGAATCCTTTCAGCCTCGACAGCAAGGAACCTGACTGGACCAAGTTCCAGGATTTCCTCAAGGGTGAGGTTCGATTCTCGTCACTGAGCAAGCTCTTCCCCGAAACAGCGGAAGAACTTCTGCAGAAGACCGAGGAATTCGCCAAGATTCGTTTCGAGACCTACAAGAAGCTCGCTTCCGAGTAGTTTCCGACATACCTGAATGAAAAGAGGTCGGCCAAAAGGTCGACCTCTTTTTTATGATTGGGGCCGGCGCCCTCATTCCTGTCCGGATTTCTTTACGGATATGTGGATGTCACCTTGCGAGCTCCATATCTGTGCCACATTGTCCTCGTCGAGAGGGATGACGACAGGTTTCCGGGTACCGTCGTTCTTGTCGAACACATTGGAACCCTTGAACGCGTTTTCCGCCGCACGATACCAGTGCAGAATCTGGTCGACATAGTTTTTAAATAACATTCCCTTATCCGTAAGGCTTACGTGACCCCGTTCCCTCACAAAGAGAGGCTGGTCCAACTGCCGTTCCAGTTCTGCTATATTCTGGCTCACCGCAGGCTGCGTAATGCCCAATTCCCTTGCCGCCAGGGTAAAACTCCCAAGTTTGGCAACGGTCTCGAACACCTTTAATCTACTGTCTTCAAGCATAACTTAAATTTATGCAAAGTTAAAAAGATTCTGCACAAATTTTGCATAATATTATTGCATAATTTCAACATTGATTGTACTTTTGCAAGTGTATTACTTACCTAATACACCAAAAATCAAGACTATCTTATTAATAGGTATGAAAAAATTCATCTCATTGCTCAGCGCGCTGTTCTGCGCAACGGGTTTCATCTTTGCCCAAAACGTCGAGTCCCTTCCCCTGGACCCTTCCTTCAAGGTTGGCAAACTTGACAACGGAATGACCTACTACATCCGCCACAACGCTCTCCCCGAGAACAGAGCGGAATTCTACCTCGCCACCAATGTCGGCGCCATTCAGGAAACTCCCGACCAGGACGGCCTGGCCCACTTCCTCGAGCATATGTGTTTCAACGGGACGAAGAACTTCCCTGAAAAAAGCCTTCTGAACTGGCTTGAAAGCATCGGCGCAAGTTTCGGCGGCAACGTCAACGCGTCCACGGGAATAGAGCAGACCCAGTATATGCTCAACAACATTCCCCTTACAAGGCCTTCAATCGTGGACAGCTGCCTTCTCATAATGCACGACTACTCCCATTTCGTCACACTCGACCCCAAGGAAATCGATGCCGAACGCGGTGTCATCCTTGAAGAAAAACGCACGAGGAACACCAGCGGATGGAGAACGTTCATACAGAGCAAGAATTATCTCTACAAGGGCAGCAAGTTCGCGGACGTATCCCTGATAGGAAGCGAGGACAATCTCAAGAACTTCAAGCCTTCCAGCCTGGAAAACTTCTATCACACCTGGTACCGTCCCGACATGCAGGCCCTCATAGTAATCGGAGACATCGACGTGAATGAAATCGAGGCGAAAATCAAGACCATATTCGCCGACATCCCCGCAGCGGAGAACCCCAAGGCCAAGGACGATTGTTCCATCCCCGACAACAAGGAGCCCATCGTCGGAATCATAACCGACAAGGAACTCAGCAATACCAGCGTCGAGATTTACTGGAAGAGCAAGGCAAATCCCAGGGAACTGAACGGAACCAACGTCAAGTTTATGACGAATCTGATAGAGGACATCATCGGCAACGTGATGAACGAGCGTTTCCAGGACATCGCCAGCAAGAGCGACGCTCCTTTCCTCGGAGCCGGACTCGGGATGGGACGGCTTTGCGAAGGTACCGACGGCACTTTTGCAAATGCCTCCTGCAAGGACGGAGAATCCATAACCGCCCTCAAGGCCTGCCTGACAGAAGTTCTCAAGATGCAGAAGTTCGGTTTCTCCGCCGATGAGGTGGAAAGGGCCAAGAACGAGATTCTCGCAGGCTTCGAAAGCGCGGCGAAGAAAGCCGACACCCGCAAGAACCCCGAGTTCGTACGCCCCGCCATCAACAATTTCTTCTTCAACGACTATCTCCTCGACCCCCAGACATCCTATGAGATGGCGAAAGCCATTCTCCCCCAGTTCCCCGCCGGAATCATCAACCAGGCGGTCGCGAGTCTCATAACTCCGGAAAATATGGTGGTCATCATCGCCTCCCCTGAAAAGGAGGGCATCGACATTCCCGACGAGACGGCCGTCCTGAGCGCAATCGCAGAGATTCAGGCTTCCGAAATACAGCCCAACGAAGCGGAGGAGATTCCGTCCTCTTTCCTCGACCCCGCCACCCTCAAAGGTTCTGAAATCAAGAGCCGGAAGGCATACGTCTTCGATTCAGAGGCCATCGAGCTCAAGAACGGCGTGAAAGTCATTCTCCGTCCCAACGACAAGGAGAAGGACCGCATAGCGTTCACCCTCTCCAGGAAGGGCGGTCTCTCGCTCATCGAAGACAAGGACCTCTGCTCATTCGAACAGAACATCTGGCAACTCTATGTCAGCAACACCGGCGTCGCCGAATTCCCCAACGTGACCGTGGGCAAGATGCTTGCCGGCAAGAAACTGCAGGTTTCCCCCTTCATCAAGTCCGAAACTCACGGAATCAGCGGTTCAAGCACAGTCAAGGACTTTGAAACAGCACTGCAGCTTGCATACCTGTTTTATGAAAGTCCCCGCTTCGACCAGGAGGAGTACAATCTCGGAATCAACCAGATAAAGGCGGTTCTTCCCAACCTGGTCAGCACTCCCGACTACAAATTCCAGGAACAGTTCAACAAGACCCTTTTCCCTTCACCCCGCAAGGCCGTCATTTCTGAGGAAATCTTGGAAAAAGCCAGCCTCCAGACTCTGGAGAAGGTTTACAGGCAGTTGTTCAAGGGCGCAAACGGTCTGACGATGATAGTTTCAGGCGATTTCGACAATGAAGAAATCATCCCTCTCATCCGGAAATACGTGGGCTCCATCACCAAGGGAGGCAAGGCGACCGACTGGATTGACAGGAAGGACGGCATAGCGGACGGAAGCGAACTCAACGACTTCACCGCAGTGATGCAGCAGCCAAAAGTTTCCGTCCTTCAGGTTTACAAGGCCAACGTTCCCTATTCAGTCCAACTCGCCGTCAACTGCGAGGCTCTGGGATACATCCTGCATATGGTTTATACTTCCACACTGCGTGAAGAGGAAGGAGGAACCTACGGAGCCAGCGCATCAGCCCAGGCAGTGAACGGAGCTTCCGAATACGCATTCCTCCAGGTTTACTTCGACACCAACGAAGAGCAGGCGGACAGGCTGCGCGAGCTGGCGGTGGACGGACTCCGCAAACTTGCCGCTGAAGGGCCCACCGAGGAACAGTTCAGCAAGACAGTGCTGAACCTCCAGAAGAAGATTCCCGAGAACCAGCTTCGCAGCGCATATTGGATGAGTTGTATCCAGGATTGGGAATACAACCGCGTAGATATGTTGAACGGCTACCAGGCGGGAGTCAATGCGCTCACCCCCGAATCAATCAGGGAGACTGCAAAGGCGTTCCTGCTCGGAGGCAACTTCCGCGAAGTTGTGATGAGACCCCTGAAATAGAGTCTGTCACCCCGCATAGCAAAACCCCGGAACTCAGCCTGACTTCCGGGGTTTTGCATTTCACTTTGAACGGCGGGACTCAGATGTCCACGTCCTCCAGTTCCCGCTCGCTGCGCAGGTTCTTGCGGATGAAATTCTGGCGCTCCATAGTGTTGTCGCCCATATAGAAGGCCATAATGTCGGACATCGATTCCTCGTCAGAAATCTTGATGATGTCAAGACGCATATCCTCTCCTATGAATTCGACGAACTCCGGAGGGGAAATCTCCCCCAATCCCTTGAACCTGGTAATCTCCACCCCTGTCTTGAGTTCGGAAACAGCCTTCCGCTTCTCCTCTTCCGAATAGCAATATCGGTTGTCCTTCCTGTTCCGAACCCTGAAAAGAGGGGTCTGCAGCACATAGACGTGCCCGCGCCTTATGAGGTCCGGGTAATATTTCATAAAGAAGGTAAGGACAAGCATACGGATGTGCATTCCGTCATTATCCGCATCGGTGGCTATGATTATGTTGTTGTATCTGAGATTCTCTATCTCGTCCTCGACCCCGAGAGCTGAAACCAGGAGCTGAAGTTCCTCATTCTCCGCATACTTCTTGTAACTCTCCTTGAACGAGTTCAGGGGCTTGCCCCTCAGGCTGAAGACCGCCTGGAAGTTGGCGTTGCGCACCTTGGTTATGGTTCCGCTGGCGGAATCGCCCTCAGTTATGAAGATGCTGGAGCGTTCTATGTCATCCTGGGTCTTCTCCGTGCGCTTGTCATTGAAATGATAGCGGCAGTCCCTGAGTTTCTGGTTGTAAACGTTGGCCTTCTTGTTGCGCTCCCTGGTCTTCTTCTGGATTCCGGATATTTCTTCCCTCTCGGCCTGGGACGCCTTTATCTTCTCCTCGATGACGGGGGCGAGTTCCTTGTGTACGGTGAGATAGTCGTCCAGATTCCTGGAGACGAAATCATTGACGAAGGCGCGGATTGTAGGCCCGTGCTGGAGTTCTCCCTTCGTCTGCTTCTCCCACATATAGGTGGAAGACAGTTTGATTTTGGTCTGGGCCTCGAACTGTGGTTCCTGAATCTGTATGCTTATCGCCCCGACCACACCCATACGGCAGTCCTCGGGGGAATAGTTCTTCTTGTAGAACTCCTTGAGAGTCTTGGCTATGGCCTCCCTGTAAGCCGCCAGATGAGTTCCTCCGTCCCTGGTATTCTGTCCGTTGACGAACGAACTGATGTTCTCGCCGTATGAATTGCAGTGGGAAAGGACTATCTCTATATCCTCACCCTCAAGATGGATGGGAGGATACAGCGGCTCCTCGCTGAGATTTTCACGGACCAGGTCCAGAAGACCGTTCTCCGACTTGTAGGCCGTACCGTTGAGCGTGAGGGTCAGGCCCCTTTTCAGATACGAGTAGTTCTTGACGAGAGTCTCGACGAAGTCCATATTGTAACTGTACTTGCCGAAGATTTCTTCGTCAGGGACGAATTTGACCAGGGTGCCGTTCTTTTCCCTGGTGTCGGAACTGCCGCTGTCAACCAGTTGTCCCTGATGGAACCTGGCCCAGGAACATTCCCCGTCGCGGTGGGAGCACACATAGAAATCCAGCGAAAGAGCGTTCACCGCCTTTGTTCCCACACCGTTCAGTCCGACCGACTTCTTGAATACTGCGTCATCGAACTTTCCGCCGGTGTTGAGCACGCTGACAGCCTTGATTACCGAACCGAGAGGAATCCCGCGCCCGTAGTCCCTGACGCTGACTCCTTCTTCGTCCACCGTAATCACAATCTGCTTTCCGAACCCCATCGCGAACTCGTCGATGGAGTTGTCCACAATTTCCTTGAGCAGCACATAGATACCGTCACTTGGATTGTTGCCGTTGCCCAGACGACCGATATACATACCCGGGCGGCGTCTTATATGCTCGACACCTTCGAGGGTCTTGATTTGGCTGTCATCGTAATTCGTCATATTCGCAAATTTAATAAAATTATTCCACAATTCCCGTGGCATATAGAGACACCACGGGATTTATGGGCGAATTCGTATAAACGTTGATTACAAACAGGTGTTCTCCGGGAGACATCCCTGCGGTATCCAGTTCGAGGGCGAGAGTCACTTTCTTCCCTTTTTCAATCTGAGGGACGGACGAGGGCATCCTGAGCCTGGAACTCCGGCAGTCCATCTTGTAGATTGTCAGGGCCTTCTCCCCCCTGTTCACACATTCGAAGCGCAGAGTGAATTTCCTGCCTGCCTTCAGATTTCCGTAGGACAGGCTCGTCCGGGTGAAATCGGGAATGGGAGCAGCCACCTTGTCGGACTTGGTAAGCGTCGAGAAATTTGCGGCCGTTACAGCCAGTATGCCTATGCGCCGGGACCCTTCGGCAAGCGCGGGATTGCTTTCGACGACCACGGCGTCAGCCCCGAGCACGGGAGTCTGTTTCTGCTCCTTTCCCACGCTGGCGAACGACTCTCCGTTTATGACCGGCGTGGCGTAATACCAGTTGCTTCCCCACAGGTCCGGCATTGCGGTGACAGTGAAGACGACGGAAGAAGTGCCCCCGGCGGGAATGGTCTTGTCCTTGCAACGTATGGCCAGTCCCCTGGAAAGTTCGGAAAATTCCAAGGTCAGGGGTTTGTCGGAAATGTTGGCCACGGTCAGTTCGCCGCTCTTGCGTTCCCCCTGAAGAAGGTTGCCTCCGTCTATTTCAGCGCCACGCATCGCCAGAGGTCCGAAATGGACGGGGAAGGACTGCGCCAGAGGGAGTTTTGCCTTGCGGACCACGCCGCGTATATGCAGGACAAAGGGTTTCTTGACGCAGGACAGGTACACCGTGAGGGTCTTGTCGAAAGGGTACGCCCCGTCTTCGTTCTTGTAGGTCACCCGGATTTGGGCGACGGAACCCGGCTCTATGGAATTCCTGCTCCACTTGACTCCGGTGCAGCCGCAGCCGGGCACCACAGAATTCACGGTGAAAGGCTGCCCGCTGATATTCGTAAGAGTGAACGTACAGCTTACCGGGCCCTGGTCCACCGTCAGGTCTCCGAAATCGTGAACTGTCTTGTCGAAGCGCGCGACCCCTGCATAATCTGTCTGGGCGAGAACGAAAAAAGGCAGCATCAAGGCCGCGAATATCAATGAAAAGCGTTTCATATCTGCAAATGTACTCACAAATTTCTTTCCGTGTTCATTTGCCTTTTAATTTTAAATCCCTTATTTTTGTATTCGACAAAACAAATTCTGACAATTATGGCATACAAAATTTCAGCAGACATCTGCGTAGCTTGCGGAACCTGCCAGGGCGAATGCCCCTCAGGCGCAATCAAAGAAGGAGACGTTTATTCAATAGACCCTGAGGTTTGCATCGAATGCGGCGCTTGCGCCGATGCTTGTCCTACAGGAGCCATCACCCCCGGCGAGTAATACAACAGACATCTGTTCGGGTCAGCTTCAGCGCTGGCCCTTTTTTATGGAAATGAAGAGACTTGCGATACTGGCTGTTGCCACTCTGCTTGCCGTTTCCGCATTTGCGCAAGGTACGCCCAAGCGCGAATTCCGCGGAGCCTGGCTCCATATTGTCGGCAACCAGAAAATCAAGACTATGACGACGAAGCAGGTCAAGGACTGGATAAGCTCCACCCTTGACACGCTGGAGTCCCTGAACTGCAACGCGGTGATTTTCCAGGTGAGGCCGCAGGCGGACGCTTTCTACGACTCCCCGCTCGAGCCCTGGACAAGATTCCTGACCGGAGTGCAGGGAAAGGCTCCCGTCCCTCTGTGGGACCCGCTCGAATTCGCCATAGAGGAATGCCACAGGCGCGGAATGGAACTCCACGCCTGGCTCAATCCCTACCGGGTGACTTCCAACGACAAGGAAACACTCTGCAAAGGGCATCTGTATTTCAAGCACCCGGAGTGGTTCGTCAGATACGGAAAGCAGATTTACTTCGACCCCGGCGTTCCGGCCTGCCGCGAGCACACTGTCAAAGTCATACGGGACATCGTCACCAGATATGACGTGGACGCCGTCCACTTTGACGACTATTTCTACCCCTACCCCATCAAAGGGCAGGATTTTCCGGACGGCAAGTCCTTCGCGAAGTACCACGGAGACTTCTCCCCGGAGCGTAAGGCGGACTGGCGCCGGAACAATGTAACCCAACTCATCCGGGAAGTGAACGAAGCGGTCAAGTCCGTCAAGCCCTGGGTGAGGTTCGGAATCTCCCCTTTCGGAGTTCACCGCAACCGTCCCGAAGACCCTCACGGTTCCGCCACGAGGGCTCTGTCAACCTACAATGACCTCTATGCAGACATCCCTCTTTGGTGCCGGGAAGGTTACATAGACTACAACGTTCCGCAACTGTATTGGAAAATAGGTCACAAACTGGCTGATTACGAAACCCTGATTCACTGGTGGAATGACGGGAATTTCGGCGGACATCTCTACATAGGCCAGGACCTGGGCACTTTCACGGAGCCCGACATCGACAACCCGTCCACCACCCAGATGGCGGCGAAGATGCGTATGGTCAGGGAACTTCCGGGAGTGCACGGGAATGTCTGGTGGCCCGGCTGGTATCTTGCAACCGGCGAGCGCCACGGTCACGAAACCGCCGATTCACTGCGCACGAAATACCAGAAGTACAAGTCTCTCATTCCCCCTTACACCCGCATCGACGACACAGCCCCGGCAGCCGTGAAATCCGTCAGGACGGAGGGGCGCTCCATAATCTGGGAGACGGCCGGCACTGACGACCCTATGCAGGAACCCGCTTTCTTCGTGGTTTACAGGTTTGGGGAAGGAGAAAAGACCGACATCGGCGACAGCAGCCGCATTGTGGCTGTCACCCGCGAAAAATCAATCACCGTTCCCTCCTGCGGGCAAGGGTGCAGACACCGGTATGTGGTAACCGTGACGGACCATTGCTGGAACGAGAGTGAACCGTCACCGGCAGTCATATTATGAGTCCCAAATTCTGCGCCTGGCTCCTGAAAAAGATGGGCTGGTCCCCGGTAGGAGGCGCCGCCCCTGAACGGGAGTGTGTCATCCTGGGGGTTCCGCACACCTGCATAGCGGATTTCCTTGTATCCTACCTGTTCTACAAGAGTCTCGGCCACACTGCGCACATTATGATAAAGAAGGAATTCTTCTTCTGGCCCGTGGGGCCCGTCCTGCGCCACATCGGCTGCATACCCGTGGACCGTTCCAACGGCGCCTCGGTGGTCCGCAGCGTCCTGAGCGAAATGCAGAAGTCCGAAGGGGAATTTCACCTCTGCCTGTCTCCCGAAGGCACCCGGAAGCCTGTCCGGAAATGGAAGATGGGTTATCATACGATAGCCAGGGCCTTGAACTGTCCCGTCTATCTGGGATACTTCGACTGGGGCACCAAGCGCATAAGCGTCGGTCCGAGATTCGAGACAAGCGACAATGCCAGGGCGGACACGGACCGCATCCAGCAGATATACGAGGAGATGAAACTTACGGCATATCATCCGGAAAAGTATGTAACTCATTGATTATTGAGAATTTTTGACTATATTTGCAGCCCTTTGGATAATCAGCCGAAGGGCTGAATTTATTTAACTAATTATTAATCAAAATGTTAAAACAGTACGAAACCGTTTTCATTGCAACTCCCGTTTTGTCTGATTCACAGATGAAGGAAG
>JAKSKF010000032.1 GCA_024401825.1 Bacteroidales bacterium | reverse complement strand
CGGGTATGCCCTCAAACCTGACAAGTCCGGGATATGGAAGGACAATCGCAAGGTGGAGGATTTCACCAACGTCAGCAGGGAACTTTCCGTCGCCGCCAAGGCGGGCGTGGGACTGCTGGTCACCCCGCAGCATCTGATAGGCCTCCGCTATGAATACAACTACCTGAAATCCGACGGGGAATGGAAAGACCTTCAGGATGCGGTTTTCAGCAGGAAGGGGACGGCCATCGACCTTGTCACCCCGTCGTCACGCTTCAGGGCCTCCTCAGTCAGCAAGTCGGACAGGCACGACCACAAGCTGAGCCTTTCCTACCTGGGAGAAACAGACGGGTGGGAACTTTCCGCCAACATAGACTACACGTCCGGAATACAGACCGGCAGGGATACGGACACCGAATCTCCCGAAGGGAATGAGGAACTCACCTCGGACAGTCAATCCGAATTCATTGCGGTGGACGGCTTTTCCCGATTCAACGCATCGCACCCGCTGTGGAAGGGTGACATCCTGTTCGGACTGTCTCTTGACAATTATGTACAGAACACCAACTCCGAGGACAACTGCACAAAGGACAGCCGGATTCACAACAATGTGCTGTGCCTCATTCCGGGCGCATACGTTTCTCTGAAACAGGATTTCGGGCCCGTCAAGGTGGACCTCGGACTGCAATACCGGTACTACTGCTCCATTTACACTCCCTTTGACGATGACAGCACAAGAGGCAGGATAACGGAACTTATGGGTCAGCCCAGGCTGTCCTGCCTGGACTGGATGCTCCACCCGCACCTGTCCGTGTCGGTTCCAGTGGGGAAAGGAGCCGTCAGCGCCGGAGCCCAGGTACTTACGGATTACCCTCCGTTCTCGTCCCTTAGCATAATGATAGATGAGCTGAAGAAGAATGACGCCTCGAAGGCCTTTGCATATCCCGCGAGGCGTGACGAGATATACCTGAAGGGAGAATGGGAGCGGTTCCAGGTCAAGGGATGGGCGACCCGAAACCAGATGCCCCTTTTCACGGACGTTGACGGCGGCGGCGACTTCAACGGACCGTCATACTGGTCGATGGACTGGAAGATGACATTCTCAAACGCCGTCGGATTCTGGGGGACTGACATCACGGCGACGCTGCACAAGCAGTGGCTGGATATGGAGACTCTCAAGTCCGATGACAACCTGAGCGCTCCCCTGGTGACGGTGAACTGGATAAACAGTTTCTCTCTGCCCTGGGGGATGAAGATAGACCTGAGTTCCCTGCTGCGGACCGGTGGCGCCGAAAGAAACGTGTACTGCAGAGGAGTGTTCTTCAAGGCCGACTTGTCCCTGCGCCAGTCTTTCCTCAAAGACCGTCTGACACTCAGTCTGGGCGCAGACAACCTCATCCGGACAACACAGGACCTTTCTTTCCATACCAAGGCATCGGATATGGAATTCGTCAGCAGCAAACGCCTCGAGGGCAGGATTTTCCGCCTGTCGGTAAAGTTCACCCTGTAACAGGGAGAGACTGTCACAGTTAATAAGTCCATTTTACAATTATTATGCAAATTACATAATGTAAATTAAATTATGCATATTAAATAATTGCTATATTTGCATTATGAAAACGAATCCATTCTACCTGACAAACCGTATTCCGGCACAGTATTTCTGTGACAGAGGGAAGGAAACCGAACTTCTGCTGAAGAGCATTACAAATCAAGAGAATGTTGTCCTGATTGCGCAGAGACGTATCGGGAAAACAGGGTTAATCAACCATTGTTTCGACTTGAAGGAGGTCAAGGATAACTACTATACAATTTCAATCGACATTCTCCATACTTCTTCCACGAAGGAATTCGTGAAGGAATTGGGCAATGCGGCATTCGCAACGGTAGCGCAAAGGAGTGACAAACTGAAGCGCAGTTTCCTATCGACCCTGAAATCATTGACAGCGAGTTTTGGATATGACCCGATATATGCGACGCCTACATTCAACATCAGACTTGGTGACATCGAATCACCTGATTACACCCTGGATGAAATCTTCGAATTTCTCGAATCGGCAGACAAGCCTTGCATCATCGCAATTGATGAGTTCCAGAGGACAGCAAACTATCCTGAGAAGAATGTGGAGGAGCTTCTGAGAGGAAAGATTCAGAAGCTTTCGAACACGCACATCATTTTCGCCGGGTCAGAACGCAGGATTCTTTCAGAGATGTTTCACTCCGACAAGAAACCTTTCTACCAGAGTGCAACGACGCTCCTTCTGGAACCGATTGCCGCCGACAGATATTATGCCTTCGCGCAGAAACAATTCACCCTGTCAGGAAAACAATTGCAGAGGGAAGCCTTCAATTACGTTTATGAACTGTTCGGCGGAGTCACTCTATATGTTCATCGTGTTCTTCACGACTGCTTCTACTATACTGATGAAGGAGAGATATGCACTGAGAAGGAAGCCGAGACTTTCTGCGACAACTACATAAACGAATGCGGGACAAAAATCAAGGAAATACTCTCAGGAATATCAGAACAGCAGAAGGAGCTGCTTTATGCCGTCAGCGCAGAAGTCAATGCTGCAGGCATCACTTCGGCTTCATTCATCAAGCGGCATAACCTGAAATCGGCAAGTGCGGTTCAATCCGCGGCCAAGGCTTTGACGGAGTCCGGAATCCTTACGAAGAAAGGCAACACCTATTCTTTATCTGACCCGATGACACAGATATGGCTTGAACACCGGCAATAGGAATGAGAAACAGACCTGCCGCCGACAGGGAGAGACTACTGCTCGGGCTTGTAGGAATCTTTCAGGGACACAGTCCTGTTGAACACCACTTTCTCCGGGGTGCTGTCCTTGTCCTTGACATAATATCCAGTACGCTCGAACTGTACCGCCAATCCCGAATTGTCATCGATGAGGGCGGGCTCGGCCAAGGCATCCGTCACGAGCAGGGACTCGGTATTCAGGAAATCCTTGTAGTCCTTGTCCTCGGGCACCTGTGACATATCCGCCAGGGTGAAGAGCCTGTCATAGTTCCTGAGCTCAATCCTGCGGGCGTGACCTGCGCTGACCCAATGGATTGTGCCCTTGACACTGCGCCACTCTCCCGCTCCGGGCCTGGTGGAGGGGTCATAACTGCATTCGAGTTCCGTCACGGCCCCCGAAGCATCCTTTATGACCTTCTCGCATTTTATGATATAGGTGTACTTGAGCCTGACCTCTCCGCCGGGCTTGAGCCTGAAGAACTTGGCGGGAGCATCCTCCATAAAGTCAGCCCTTTCTATGTAGAGTTCACCGGTGAAGGGGACCTTGCGGCAGGGGCCCTCCGGCTCCGCGGGATTCAGGGGGCAGTCAAACCACTCCACCTTGCCCTCAGGCCAGCCAAGAAGCCTTACCTTTACAGGGTCCTGCACCACCATATAACGGTTAGACCTCGCATTGAGGTCCTGACGGACGCACCATTCCAGCAGCTGTATGTCCATCAGCTGGTCACGCTTGCTCACCCCTATCTTGTCGCAGAACATCTTCAGCGACTCTGCCGTGTATCCCCTGCGCCTTACGCCGCAGAGCGTAGGCATCCTGGGGTCATCCCATCCGGATACAATGCCCATCTGCACAAGTTCAAGAAGCTTGCGTTTGCTCATCAGGGTATAAGTGAGGTTGAGCCTCGCGAACTCGTACTGGTGTGACGGGTAGATGTCCAGGGTCTTGATGAACCAGTCGTAAAGAGGACGGTGAACGTCGAATTCCAGGGTACAGATGGAGTGAGTGATGTTCTCTATGGAATCGCACTGGCCGTGAGTGTAGTCATACATAGGATATATGCACCACTTGTCCCCCGTGCGGTGATGATGCGCGTGCTTGATACGGTAAAGGATTGGGTCGCGGAACATCATATTGCTGTGAGCCATATCTATCTTGGCCCTAAGAACCTTCTGTCCGTCGGCGAACTTTCCGTCCCTCATCTGCCTGAAGAGCGTCAGGTTCTCCTCCGGAGTGCGGTTGCGCCAGGGACTTTCCGTACCCGGAGTGTCCACCGTCCCGCGACCCTTGGATATTTCTTCCTGGGTCTGGTCGTCCACATAGGCCTGGCCCTTCATTATCATCTGCTCCGCCCACAGGTAGAGCTGGTCGAAATAGTCGGAAGCATAGAGTTCCTTCTCCCATTGGAAGCCGAGCCATTTGATGTCTTCCTTGATTGCATCTACATACTCTGTGTCTTCCTTCGTGGGGTTGGTGTCATCATAGCGGAGATTGGTCTTTCCACCGTACTTCTGTGCAAGTCCGAAGTTGATACACAGACTCTTGGCGTGCCCCAGATGAAGATATCCGTTAGGTTCGGGAGGAAAACGCGTAAGGATGGACTTTACCTTTCCGGTCTTGAGGTCATCCTCAATGATTTCCTCCAGAAAATTGAGTTTCTTTGCTTCTGCTTCCATATTTCCAGTCAAAATGAAAGCCAAATTTAGTAAATAATTTTTACATTTGTAAGACGGTTTATCCAACAGTAACAGCATTTCAGATATGATTCAGTCAATGACCGGCTACGGCAAGGCCGCCGCCATACTCAGCAACGGCAAGCTCACCATAGAAATCAGGTCCGTCAACGGAAAGAACGCGGATATCGGCATAAAGACGGGGCTTCTGCCCAAGGACAGGGAAATGGAGATAAGGAAGAGACTCTCCGACAGGCTGACAAGAGGCAGCATCGACCTGTTCGCCACCTGGGAACCGAACGCAAGTGAAGGCGCGCGCCGCATCAACACTGAAACAGCCCTGGAATACTGCCGGCAGATAGGCGAATTCAAAAGGAGGCTCGGGTTTTCCGCCACCGGACTTACGGAAGGAGGAGAAGGAGGGAAAGACGACTTCGCCGGCATACTGGCCACCGTTATGCGGATGCCCGACGTAATTGACACCGACAGGCAGGAAATAATAACAGACGAGAACTGGCAGGCCGTTGACAAGGCCATCGACGAGGCTCTGGACAGGATTGAAGAATACCGCAGGAGGGAAGGCGCCGCCCTGCAGAGCGACGTCTGCGGCAGGGTGGACACCATCCTGAAACTTTACTCACAGGTGGAGGCGCTTGAAGGAGAACGGATAAGCGCAGCGAAGGAGAGGATTGTGAAGGCCGCGGAAGAAGCGGGGGTCAAGTTGGACCCTGAAAGGTTCGAGCAGGAAATGATTTTCTACCTTGAGAAACTGGACATAAACGAGGAGAAGGTCAGACTGCGCCAGCACTGCAAATACTTTCTCGACACCATCCGGACAGAAGAGGCTCCGGGAAAGAAGCTGGGATTCATCATCCAGGAAATGGGCCGTGAAATAAACACCACCGGCAGCAAGGCCAACCACGCGCTCATACAGAAACTGGTCGTCCAGATGAAGGACGAACTCGAGAAAATCAGGGAACAGTCAATGAACATTCTCTGAACCCGGAGTCCGCCGGCGCTCAAGCGCCGCGCCTATTCCACGTACAGCAGAAGCCCTTTCAGATATTCACCCTCAGGGTGATAGATGCTCACGGAGTGGTCTGAGGGCTGACAGAGCCTGTCTATGATTCTGACCCTCCTTCCGGTCTGGGCCGCAGCGCTGAAAACTGCAAGCGCGAAAGACTCCCTGTCCACCACCTGAGAACAACTGAAAGTGAACACGAATCCGCCCGGAGCCACCTTTGAGATGGCCGCGGCATTCAACCTGCGGTATGCGCGCAGGGCATTGTCCAACGCTCCGCGGTGTTTGGCGAACGCGGGAGGGTCCACTATCATCAAATCGTATTTCCCCTCAGGGCACTGGGAGAGATATTCCATAGCATCGGAGCAGATGCTCCTGTGGCTATGGTTGTCGGGAAAATTGAGACTTACGTTCCTTTCCAGGAGCGACACCGCCCGCGACGAACTGTCAACCGAATCACACTCGAGCGCTCCTCCGGCCAGGGCATAGACACTGAATCCTCCGGTATAGCAGAAAAGGTTCAGCACCCGTCTTCCACGGGCATATCTCTGAACCAGGGCCCTGTTTTCCCTCTGGTCCAGGAAGAAGCCCGTCTTCTGGCCTTCAGCCCAGTTCACCAGGAAGCGGTGACCGCCTTCAAGGACGGTACTCTCCCCTTCCTCAAAGCCGTCAGCCTTGTATATGTATCCGTCCACGAGTTCCAGACCGGCCTTGAACGGGGCCGTACCGGAACTTTTGTCATAAACAGCCTTCAATCTGTCTCCGAAGACATCCTTCAGCGCCTGGCAAATCTGCTTCCGGGCCCTGAACATTCCAACGGAATGGGCTTGCATCACGCACACGCCGTCATACCAGTCAACCACAAGGCCGGGAAGAGCGTCACCCTCGCCGTGCACGAGACGGAAGCAGTTCGTTCCGCCGGATTCATCGTCCGTATAGAGTCCGGTTGCCCTTCGCACCTGAAGCGCTCCCTCCAGGGCATCCTTCCAGAAAGAAGGGGACACAGGGTTCCGGTCGAAACTCAGGATTCTGACAGCAATCGAACCTATCTGGTAATGCCCTGCCGCCAGGTAGTTCCCGTCACTTGCGTGAACCGCCACCACATCACCTTCGGACACCGGCCCCTCGATACGGGCTACTGCACCGGAAAACACCCAGGGATGGAATCGTAGGACAGACTCCTCCCTCCCCTTCTTCAGATAAATCTTTGTCATTTGGGAGACTTGATGAGTTTAAGATACATTTCGCGGCACACCCACGCATCCGTGGCGGCATATTTCTTCTGGGCTTCGGACAGTTCCGCGGCTTCCCAGTTGGACAACTGCTGGGCTTTTGAAATCTTTATTCCCAGTATTATTCCCGCAAGTTTCTTGACGCTCTTGTCGGTGATTCCCCAGTCGAACGCGAAATTCTGCAGGTCAACGAAACCGCACTCCCTGAAAGAGCCCTTGCGCTGAAGAGAACGCACGTCGTCGTGAGTTGCGGCCCCGACCTTCACAATGGCCGGGTCCGAGAGAATCCTGCACAGTCTCTTGCGAAGGCCCAGTTTGTTAATCCGGAACAGATACGCGCGCTTTCCGTCAGAGAGTTGCAGAAGCGCCACCCCCGAATTGTGCTGGGAAGGATTGAACGTGGGGCGGGTCTCCGTGTCGAAACCCAGGATAGACTGCTTGTGAAGATACTCCACCGCCTGCAGGTATGCAATCCCGGGGCGGTCAATAACCACAATTTCTCCATTGAAACCGCCCGATGGCAGACTCTCCAGTTCCTCAGGCGTTATGCTGCTCTTGAACATCTACTCTTTGGAAGGCTGCGTTCCACGTCCCAGTACAAGGAAATAGACCACATTCATCAGAATATAAACCACAAAACCCAGAAGGATAACCATAGACCAGTTGACCTTGAGGACTAATACTATCGCGCCTACAATCAGCAGGTTGATTCCGAAGGCAATCCGCTTGCGGTTCTCCACCCGGTCCTCCCTTGAGATTTTCATTGAGAACATAGGAATCTCGCAGACCAGAAGGAAGCAGAGCACAAGCGTGAGCGCGGGGACGAACACCCCTCCCAGTGTCCAGACGGAGAGGAAGGATGACGGGGAACTGGCCGTATAATAAGCCAGCGAACCGCACAACATTGCGCAGGCGGGGGTAGGCAATCCCAGAAAAGTGGTGTGCTGACGGGCGTCGAGATTGAATTTCGCCAACCTGAGCGCACTGAAAGGCGCTATCAGGAGAGGTGTGTAGCAGAGCCACTGAGGGGTTCCCTGCCCGAAACTGTACGCCTTCATCAGAAGACAGAGCATCACTGCGGGCAACACCCCGAAACTGATTATGTCCGCAAGGCTGTCCAACTCCCTGCCCTTTTCAGAATAGGCGTGGAACAGCCGGGCGGCGGCCCCGTCCAGGAAGTCACACAACGCGGCGCCGAGCATCAGGCAGAAAGAGAGCCTGAACATTCCGGAGCAGGCCGTCACGATGCCGACCGTCCCGCAGAGCAGGTTAAGGCAGGTGACGGTATTGGGAATATGTTTTGTCAAAGTCATTTCACTTGATTCCGAGACGGGTCTTCAGTTCACGGGTAAGGGCGTCCTTGTGCACCATTATTTCCAGAGTCTGTGCCCTGACGAAAGCCTCGCTCGCATACCATATTCCGTCATATCTGCCTGTGATTCCCCAGGAGTTCTTCACAATGTAGAACTTCTTGCCGAACTGATTGCGCGCTATGCCGTAGATGTGCATTCCGTGGTCGTCCGTCAGGGTCTTGTTGTCGAATTCCGCCTGACGGCTTTCCTCAGTTGCTTCAATCTCCTCCAGCGTATCCGTTTCGGGCTTGTCTTCGCCGGCGTCACCGGTCCAGTGAGCCGCGTCGGAGCCGGCTGTTTCCGCCTTATCGGAAGCGACCCTCATAGCAATGCCGTCGCGGGTGAAATATTCGGTGCTGACGTCAGTTCCCCAGCAGACCGTGTATCCGTTATGAAGAGCGTTCTCAAGGACTGCCATAAGCTCGTCCAGGGGCACGTTGTATGAACGGTTGAAACGCCAGTTGTCGCAGATTTCCATTGCGAACCAGGTATAGAAGGGATGATGGATGAAGGAAGTCAGGGATATGTAATCGTCCGGATTGAATTTCAGGGCGTCACGATAGGAAGCGGGGGTGTATTCCTTTCCGTCGACGGTGAAGGATTCCGGGCAGGCGCCGAGATATGCGTCCATAATGCCTTTGAAACCCTGTTTCCAGGCAGTGGAGACAGACTTGTTGGGGTTCTTCACTATTACGCCCACATAGGCCTTTGCAAGCGCGTCCAGTTCTCCGTGAACAGGCTTGTCGGTGCCATAATTCAGACCGGGCATTTCCCGGCGGGGAACGATTCCGTAGTTGCGGATTATGTCGAGCACGTCATCGGCTTCCGAGCCCGAGGCGAACTTGAGATTGCCGTCCAGGCGCACATACTTGTCCGCCCTGTCCTGATAGGACTTGCTGACCGTGTACATAACGGAAAGGTCGGGATATTTTTCCGCATCCTTTATTCCGTTGATTCTGATTATCTCCGACTCAACGAAGGAAGTGGCGGAAAAGGCCCAGCAGGTACCGCTCCTGTACTGGTTCTTGACGGAAGTCACGGGGAGCTGGAGTTCCGTCGTGAAAGTGTACTCGGGAATCTTGGGACCGGCCGCATCCATAATACAGCAGGAGGCCAGAACCAGAGCCGCGCTCAATATAAATTTTTTCATATCCGTAATTATTTTGAATTATCCTATCGTTTGCACCCGCCGCACGGCGGGCGAACTTGCAAAGTTACCAATTCTTTTCAAAATCCACAAAGCAAACAAGCGCGGACAGAAACTGCCGCGCTTGCCTGAAATTCATATTTCGCAATCCTTTAGTAGAGAATGGCGGTATAATAGGCGGTTACAGGAGGAAGGCTCTTGTAGAACTCTGTCCACTGTTCTGCTGTCCAGCTGAACATCTGGATTGCATTGAAGTACTTGGAGGTAGTGCCGGGTTCCCACTCGGGCCTCTGGTCCGCAAGGACGAACAGCGCGGGGTTCCAACTGTCACTTGAAGGTTCTGAACTAAGTCCACGAGGTTCGAGCGAAACGGGATATGTGAAGTCCGCCTTTTCGCCGGGTATATACTCACCATCCTCATAGAGGTACTGGGTGCCGTGGAAAGTGCATTCAGCTGTTACCGCCGCATTCCACTTGCCACAGATGGAAGTGCAATCGCTGTATTTTACACCACCCTTGAGAACACCGAGCAATGCGGAGCGGGAAGCGAAGATGGCCTCATCGACAGCGAGGATGTCAGCGCTTATCTGATAAGAATTGCCCTCGATAAGGTCTGACTTCGTGTAGAGAAGGATTGTTCCGGTGTTGCTTTCTGAATCCACAACCATATCGAATGTAGAACCGTCATCCTGAGTGTAGTGGATGTCCGCGTCGAGCCAGCCTGCCCTTCCGTCATATCCGAAGATAGGCTTGTATGCCGTAGGGTCATCCTTTCTGCCGCCATCCTTGAGAATTGAATAGTAGAACGCTCCGGTGATGGCCTGCTGGTTCTCGATGTTGGTTCCGTCGATTGAAACTTCAATCTTGTAAGTTTCTCCAAGATAAGACCAGATGACGGTCACTGACTTGCTGCCGTAGTAAACGAGATTCTCCTCGGTGATGTCGGTGGAAAGTTCAGTACCGAAAATAACGTCAATCCAGAGAACTGAATACTTGTTGTCCCTGGCAAGGTCAAGATGAATGAACCTGTCATTTTCAGGATTCAGGTCATAGGCATACTTGATGAAATCAGTGATTTTCTGGTTTACCCAAAGACCGTGGAACCAGAAGAAACGCTTGTGGTCAAATGTCTGTCCGTCACCGTTGTCTCCTGAATAGAGGGACTCGATGAACTTTGCGAAACATTCCCTTATGCCGCCACCAAGTTTGAAGGAGGGAGCTGAAACGGAATTTACGAGAGCTGACAGAGGTGCGACATCAATGCCCGCCTTGCTGTCTGAGAGGTCAACGTTGACAACTTCTGCCTCTTTCTGAACGGGTACGGGGTTTTCCTTCTGACACGATGCAACGAATCCGGCGAGAATCACTGCACTTGCGATAAAAAGTACTTTCTTCATTTTTGTAATAGGTTTATATGATTTGTTACTACTTTTTCCAAGATGCAAATATAATCAATCCTAACTGAAAAACAAGAAAAAATTCATCACACATATCCGGAAACGGACCAAGAAACATAAAATTTGCAAGAAATTGTAAAAATTCCTGCTCAGGACTCCTTTCTGCCTTTAAGGATAATCTTAAGGTCCGAAATCACGATGCTCGCAAGACTCCTTTGTTGCGCGGACAGTTTCCGAAGTTCCTCCATCATAGAAGAAGCCACGGCCCTGGAAGCGCCGCCTCCGCCCAGAAGTTCCCTGACAGTGCCGTATCCGTCGAGCATCTCCTGCCTGCAGTCAGGCCTCCTTAGCCGGCCGAGTTCCATCGCCACGGTCTCCGATTTCAGAGCGTCCTGCACGAGTTCCTTGAATATGAGCGAGTCGGCAATCAGGTTGGCCAGGGAAATGTACTTTATGTGATTCTGTACCTTGAGAATCCTGGTGGCGGCCCAATAGGTGAGTTTCGAAGTGTTCCAGCCCACAATCTGCGGCGTTCCAATCAGGGCCGCCTCAAGGGAAGCCGTTCCGGAATTGATTACGGCGGAGTTCGCGTATTTAAGGATGTTGTAAGTCTGGCCGAACACCAGGCTTACGTTCCTGCGCGAGCCGATATATCCGGCATAGTCCGCCTCCGTCCTGCCCGGGGCGCCGGCAATCACGAATTTGTAGCCCGTCAGGTCGGCCACCTGCATCAGCACGGGCATCATCCTTGAGATTTCCCCCTTGCGGGAGCCGGGAAGAAGAGCCACGTAGTCTCCTTCCACAAGTCTGGTGAACTCGTGACGGTCAATGGCATCCACAAGAGGGTTACCCTTATATATAAAGGGGATGTTTTTCCTGGCGAAATACGGTTTTTCGAAGGGAAAGACAAGATACATCCTGTCAACGTACCTGCGAAGGAAGCAGTTGCGGTACGAACGCGACGCCCAGGTCTTTGGAGCAATGTACCAGAACACCCTGATTCCGCGGAAATGGCAGAAGCGGGCGATTTTCATATTGAACCCGGGATAGTCTATGAGGACCACCACATCCGGTTTCCAACGGAGGATGTCCCTGCGGCAACGGATGAGCCGGGAGCAGATTTTTCCTATGTTGAGGACGACGTCGGTGAGTCCCATCACTGCGGTATCCCTGTAGTCCCCGACCAGAGTCGCGCAGGGGCACAGGGTGGTGTCGACTGACTCGGTGGCGGCGGAGAGCATCTTCTCTCCTCCCCAGAGCCTGAATTCCGCCTGCGGGTCCTCCTGCCTCAAACCTCTGATGAGATTGCTTCCGTGAAGGTCGCCGGACGCCTCCCCCGCTATCATATAATATCTCATATACCGAAATCTATTTTAGAAAGCTCTTCAATTTCGCGGTAGTCGCTGCTGTCGATGTTGTGGGCGGAAATCGAGATGAAGCCCTTTTCCAACTGACGATGGTCTGCATTGCCGGTATTCCTGTCGTCGTCGCTTATCCGGCCGGCCATCATATACACCTTCTCGCCGTCCTCGACCCTGGGCATATTGGTTATTCCCATATCGACGGGGCTGATTCCCAGTCTGTGGAACATTCCGTGGTCGTAGGGCTGGAACTCCTTGACCCAGTGCAGTATGCCCTGATGACAGATGCTTACGCCCTTTATCCCGGAGGCCGGAAGATTCGGGAAATTGACGTTGTAGTAAACTCCGAAGCGTCCGGAGTAATTGTCCATAAGCTTGCGGAAAATGGGAAGGAACATTTCCTTAACCACGGTGAAGTCCGCAGTGAACGACATATCGTCCAGAGAAACGCCCAGGGCCGGAACCGAAGCGAGCGCGGCCTCGCGGGCGCCGCCCAGGGTCCCCGAATACAATGCCGCCGACGCGGTGTTGGCCCCGTGGTTTATGCCTGATATGCACACGTCCGGAAGGCCGTCCGGGAACAACTCGTCCAAGGCATATTTCACGCAGCTGGCAGGAGTTCCGTCAACGTACCACCATCTCTCGTGAGGGTCGTCGGAGAGTTGCTTCACCGCAATGGGTTTCATTCCCATAGAGATGGCCATTGACATTCCGGACTGATGATATTTGGGAGCGACAACGGTGAGGTCTCCCAGAGGGCGCATCAAATCAACCAGGATTTGAAGGCCCGGAGCGCGGTAACCGTCGTCATTTGTCAACAGAATTTTCATTAACAGGGATTATTTATGCAAATATAATTTTTTTTCAGTTAAAATTTTGATAATTTTGCAGTCCTCCCTATGGGAGGAATATGAGAAATTGTTTAACAAATCATAATTCAATTGTAAAATGGTAAAACTTGGTATCAACGGATTCGGCCGCATCGGTCGTATGGTATTCCGCGCAGCTTTCGAGAATTTCGCTAACGACATTGAAATTGTAGGCATCAACGACCTTCTCGACCCCGATTATCTTGCTTATATGCTCAAGTACGATTCAGTACACGGCGAGTTCAAGCACGAAATCAAGGTTGATGGAAACACCCTCATCGTTGACGGAAAGAAAATCCGCCTCACCGCCGAGATGGACCCTGCAAACCTCAAGTGGAACGAAGTCGGAGCAGAGGTCGTAGTTGAATCGACAGGTCTCTTCCTCGAAGACGAGAAGGCCCGCAAGCACATCCAGGCCGGCGCAAAGAAGGTCATCATGTCAGCTCCTTCAAAGGATTCCACCCCTATGTTCGTTTACGGTGTCAACCACAAGACCTATGCAGGTCAGGACATCATTTCAAACGCATCCTGCACCACCAACTGTCTTGCTCCCATCTCCAAGGTTCTCAACGACACATTCGGAATCAAGCGCGGCCTTATGACAACCGTTCACGCAGCCACCGCTACCCAGAAGACCGTTGACGGACCTTCAAAGAAGGACTGGAGAGGCGGACGCGGTATCCTCGAGAACATCATCCCTTCATCAACAGGCGCCGCCAAGGCAGTGGGCAAGGTTCTTCCCGCACTCAACGGCAAGCTTACAGGTATGAGCCTCCGTGTTCCCACATCTGACGTCAGCTTCGTCGACCTCACCTGCGAACTCGAGAAGCCTGCAACGTACGAGGAAATCTGCGCTGCAATGAAGAAGGCATCCGAAGGCGAACTCAAGGGAATCCTCGGCTACACTGAGGATGCAGTGGTTTCAACCGACTTCCGCAACGACGCCCGCACTTCAATCTTCGACGTAAAGGCCGGTATCCAGCTCGACCCTACCTTCGTAAAGGTTTGCGCCTGGTATGACAACGAGTGGGGTTATTCAAACAAGGTTCTGGAAATGGCGAAAGTCATCACGAAGTAATTCCGGAAGACATAAGCAAAAAAGCCCGGCAGCAATGCCGGACTTTTTTATTTCCTTTCCCCGAAGATGGCGGTGCCTATTCTCACTATCGTGGCTCCGTGACGGAGGGCTGTCCGCCAGTCCCCCGACATACCGATTGACAGTTCCCTGAAATCCTCCATTTCCGGAAAGAGGTCCTTCAGATAAAGGAAGAAGTCTTCGATGCGGGAAAAGTCGGCGTCAACGGTAAGTTCGTCATCGGTGTTGGTGGCCATACCCATAAGCCCGCAGATTCTGACGTGGGGGTACTTTCCGCGGCCGAACATTATCTCCAGGATTTCATCTTCGGCAAAGCCCTGCTTGCTCTCTTCCGCCGCTATGTGCATTTCAAGAAGCACGTCGCTGACAGTGCCGGCGGCGGAGCCCCAATCCTCTATTGCCTGGAGAAGATGCAGTGAGTCGACAGATTCCACCATCGACACGTAGGGCAGCACCATCTTGAGCTTGTTGGTCTGGAGATGGCCTATGAAATGCCACTGCGGAGCGGGTTCACCGACCTCCGCCAGCGCCCTGGCCTTTGCTTCCAGTTCCTGGGGGCGTGACTCCCCGAACACCCGCTGACCGGCGCGCAACGCCTCCCGGATGTCTTCCACAGGGTGGAATTTGGAAACTGCCACCAGTGTGGTTTCCGGTGGCAGCATCCCAATTATATTTCTGATGTTATCCTCTATCATAGCGGCTTATCTCCTGCCGTTCCTCTTCTGTTGCATGGCCTGTTGCTGCCGCTGCATTTTCTGCGCCTCCTCAAGCCGGAGCTGCCACTTGCTCTTGGGCAGAGGCTTGCCTTCGGATGCGTGGACCCTGTCAAGGATTTTCTGAGGGTCTATGCTCTTCCTGATGGCCCAGGTCTGGATGATTGCCACGAACTGGGAGAGAAGATAATAGTAGCTCAACGCCGCAGACAGACTGTTGCAGATGAAGAACATCATTATAGGCATCATCCACAGACTCATAAAGTTCATGGACTTGGCCGTGGGGTCGCCCGCATTGGGCTGGCTCTTCAGAGTCATCTTGGAATACACCCACATTGTGACGGCCATCAGAAGCGCGAACAGGGAGAGATGGTCTCCGAAGATGGGAACCCTGGTGCCGTATTCGATTATGCTGTCGTATGCGGAGAGGTCGTGACACCACAGGAAAGGCTGCTGGCGCAACTCGATTGACGCAGGGAAGAATCTGAACATAGCCCAGAGAATGGGGAATGTAAGAAGGGTGGGAAGGCATCCGCCCATAGGACTGACGCCGGCCCTCTTGTACAGTTCCATCTGCGCCTGCTGCTTCTTGAGCTGGTCCTGCTGGTTGCCGGTGTTGGGGAACTTCGCATTTATCTTGTCCATCTCAGGCCGGAGAGCCTGCATCTTGGCTGACGACGCGAAAGACTTGTAGGTCAGAGGGAACACGACTATCTTGATGACGATGGTCATCAGCAGTATTATCAGACCGAAGTTGTCGATGAACCTGTGGAAGAAGTTGAACATCGGGATGATGGCATAACGCGTGAACCATCCGACAAGCCAGCCTCCCAGAGGAATGATTTTCTCATATTTGCGCCCGTAGGAATTGAGGGTCTGGAAATGGTTGGGCCCGAAGTAGCACTCGAAGGGCACCACGGCGTTTCCGCCCGCGGCAAGTTCCACCCTCATCCGGGCAGTGCAGTTCATAAGGTTGCGTTCGGGGTCATCCTCGGGGCAGAAACTTATCCCCACGCTGCCGGAAGCATAGCGGTCCTGAGCGGTGAAGATGGCAGAGAAGAACTGCTGCTGGAATGCGAACCAGTGGAGTTTGTTGTCTATCTGCTTTTCTGCGTTGCGGCCGCGTCCTATTTCGACGGGCTTCTTGTCCCCGTCATAGTAGAAATCAAGCTTGGAGTACTGGGATTCGTTCTTGTAACCCTTTTCCATACGGGGGACGGTCATACTGTAGTCGATGTCGAAAGAAGACACGTTGGGAGGTATGACGCCACCCATATCGACGAAGGACAGCTCGTCGGTCATCATATACGAGCCTTCCTTCAGGGCATAGCGGCGCTGGATATAGCCGCCGCCCGCGAAAGGCAGGCGCATCACAAGACTGGTGTCCGTCTTTTCCGCCACCTCGAAGCAGAAGTCGGCGGTGTTGATTGCCTCACCCGCATAAACCTTGATTTCGTTCTGATACTGACCCGGGCGGAAGAGATAGAGTTCCGTACTGTCGTAGTTGTAATAGTCCTTCACCCTCACGCTCAAAGGCTGGGCACCCCGTGTAGTGAATTCCAGGGCAATCCTGTCATTCTCAAGAGCGATGATTTCGGGGCTGCCGGCGAAAGAGAGATTCAGGAGGCTGTCCCTATATATATTGGGGATGGAAGAAACCGGCTCCGAAGGAAGTGAGGAGCCATCGGCGGCCACGGTGCAGTCTCCGGAAATGGAGGCGGGCGCTCCGGGCGCCGCGGCCGTGTCGGCCCGCATGGGCAAGACGCTGCGGGAGACGCCGGTTGT
>JAKSKF010000031.1 GCA_024401825.1 Bacteroidales bacterium | reverse complement strand
TAGGCGATGACGCCATTGTACCCATACAGCACCGTATCTTCAATTTCCCCGTGGCTAGAACTCTGGCGTTGAATTACTCGAAGAGCGGCAAAAATGTGGACTTGCACGTCAAGCTCAGAGACAGGGCGTTCCTGGCGACATCCGGAATCGACGGTGTCAGTGTGGAAATCCACGTCGGAAACTCCGACCTGCTCGGCTCGGACTGGATGAGGGCCTACCTTCACGCCGATGACGAGAGCGAGGTGCGCGACCTTGTTCACGACTATCTGAGGGCAAGCGTGTTCGGATGCACACAGTCAGAGTGCAGGGCCCTTTCGGCGGAGTTCGCTCAGGCCTTCGACGAAACCGTCCCCGAGTGCAACCTGGCCCGTTTGAACAACTGGTATGAGTTCGAAGGACAGAAGAAGGTGTTCGAAGCGGAAGCGCCACTTGCGATAGTTCCGAGGGCCGCCAGCGGAATGGTATGGAAGCCCGCGCTTGGTCTCAAGCTCACCCTTGCCGATGGCAGCACAAGGCTGATTTCCTTCGCGGAGTTCGACGCCCTGGACGGAAATGCCAAGCACGCCCTCTGGGAGTCTATGTTTGAAGACCCCAATGCTCTTCCGGGAATTTTCAGCGTGGCGGGAAACAAGAAGGTCAAGTTCTCCAGGGGCAACCTCGTTGCAACAATAGACGCAGACGGCGCACCCACAGCCTGGAAATTCCACGAGCATCAGTATGGCGTTATAGGTGCGTCCGGAGCGAATGTGACTATAGGCGACACGGCAGGTGAAATAGACCTTTTCTGCTGGTCAACCGACGCAGCAAACAACAACTGGGGCATCCACACACAGACCGACACTTCCGCGCGCATTGGAGGAAACTTCAATGACTGGGGAAAGAATATAGGTGACGGCAAAACATGGAGAACCCTCTCCACAATAGAGTGGAATTATCTGTTCAATACAAGTGGTCGTATGGTAAACAGCAAGCCTTGCTACACCAACTTGACTGATGGAGTCACTATTGATGGCAAAACATATTATGGCGTATTCGTGTATCCGGACAATTACAATGGTACTGAGATTTCCAACGGTTCAATGACCTGGGAGCAGATTAAATCTGCAGGCATCCTCTTCCTTCCCGCAGCTGGCCGCCGCTTCGGTAGCTCTGTCACCAATGTCCTCTCCATCGGCGCCTGTTGGTCTTCTTCTTCCAACGGTGGCGCAATCTTCGCGTACTTCTGTAGTGATGGGGTCAACCCCGACATTCTCCACACCCGCAACAATGGCATTAGCGTCCGCCTGGTTCAGGACGTCGAGCAGGGAGGCGGACAAGACGAAAAATAACGGTCAAGTCTCTCTGATATACTCAAAGGCGTCCCTGACCAAGAGTCCGGGACGTCTTTTTTGTCCCCGATTTGGGCGGGCAAACGGATGGTTCACAGTTCCTTTTCCAGGAAGTCAAAGGCGCCTCGAAGGAGTTTTTCAATCTGTCCTTCCCCCTGAATAACCTCAAGCGGGAATCCGTAGGCGCACACCCTGTAGTTGTCGAATCTGCTGTAAACGGCGGCGGGGACCTCGTTCCCGGTGTAGCGGAGAACAGTTTCCCCGTTTTCGCCCGCCGGCACTATCGCGTCGGGGTTTTCAACCGCATAGCGGCTTTCGTTGACTGTCTGGCTGAAACGGAAGCAGTCGTCTCCGAAGAGGTCATCCCGCATATAGTGAACTGTTCCGGTATATGCGCCGTGGTCTGACAGGAACTTGTAGCCGAGCACGTCCCGGCAGAATTCCTGTGCGCCGGCCCGGTATGCGCTGTCAATTTCTGTGGGATATACCGTCCGCCAGGCGTCTGTGGCTATGTTGGCGCCGCTGATGATGATGTCTGTTCCCCGGGCCGTGAATTCGCGGACCCTGCTCCTGAGAACTTCCGGAAAAACCTGGAAGCGGTCGGGCTTCGCGCCTGAACCGATTCGGGTGGTGAGCTGCTTCCCGCACAGGATGTCCAGAGTCTGCGCGCAGCAGTCAGGGATGCCCGCCTCGAATGCTCCGTGGCTCGCCGAGGATACGGCGTACCCCATCTTCAACAGGGCCGCGGCGTGGTCATAGACAAAGTCGAACGTGTTCCCGGCGATTTTCTTTCCGGCATATTCCGAATGGCTTCCTCCGAATCCCGGGTTGTCGTCATCTGTCCAGGGGTCGTCCCTGCGGATATTGTAACTGTCTCCTATGAAGTTGATTTCTTCAATGTAAGGCACCCCTCCGTCAGTGTCGCGAAGGAAGCCCGCGAAGTTGCCCCCTTCGAACCAGGTGGGCCCGGAAATGCGGTCGAAGTTGTTTATTACCAGTACATCGCCCTTGGGCTCACGGGGCAGGGCCACTGCCAGAATCTCGGAAGGAAAACTCTTCCCTCCGTCATTTACCGCCGTGATGCGGAAACTGTAAACGTGGCCGGGCTCTATGCGGACTTCCGTCTGATTGCCCCCGACGTACACACCCCGGTCGAACGCGCCGCTGTCAACCCTGGTCTGAAGGATGAATCCGGTGGCGTCGGCTGTGGGTTCCGCGGGGTCGGTGACTGCCTCCCAGCTGAGCCTTGCACTGCATTCGGAACATAGGGTGGCGCAGAAATTCCGTACAGGAAGGGGCTGGACTGCGTATGGAACTCCGTAAAGGTCGCTGAGTGTCTTGAGCATACCTTTATATACTGCACGGCAGACCTCAAAGCGGAAGGATGGGTCCAGGCCGTATTTCATATCGGCGAAGTTCTGGTGCGACAGCAGTTCCAGGAGCATCCCGGGCACGGATGTGGTGCGGGACTCGGAATAGGAGCGGTTCCAGAGCATCCGGCGGCTCCATCCGGGATAGAAATCCCTGCGTATGTCGTCGCAGACCTGTTGCTGGACGTGGTCTGCGAGCAGACGGCAACTCATCCTGTCGATGCCTTCAGGACTTGTCCTCGACCCGTCGGCAAGCAGGGTGTAGATTGAAATGGTGCCTATGACCGAGTCGTCCGGAGTCACTCCGGCATCGGTATGGAAGGCGAGTGAAAGGTCTATCGGAACGTTCTTTCTGCCCAGCATCCAACTGGTCCAGGCGCCACGGGACGCGTAGTCGTCGGTATAGTCGTCTTTCCAATGTTTGAACACGCAGGTGTCGACGCCGGCCCACTGCATCCAGTACATTGCTCCCTCGGTGTAGGAGGGCATCCCGGAGGTTTTCCAGTACATCGGGTCAACGTCGTCGTTGCCGCGGGCAATCTTGCCCATCCCGCCGCCGAATCTGACTGCGTCTGCGGTTATGACCTTTCCGCTGACTTTACCTCTTCCCGGGGGAACAGCATTGTCGAGTATTACGCAGGCGTCTCCGCCTTTGCGGAAATCGAATGTGCCGAGGTAAATCCAGGTTCCGCCGCCCATCTGCTGGTTGACAGCGAATTCTGTCCGGCCTCCGGCGTGGAGTACGGTATAGTGGGCGCAATCGGCGCTGTTTTGTACAGTCTTGTAAGAGACATAGACCGCGTAGCGGCCGCTTTCTTCAAGATTCGCAGTCCATACGGCCTCGGCGGTCTTTTCCCTTCCCTTTCCGGCAAGAAGGGTCAGTCTTGCGGTACCCGCCGAAAACGGGTTCTCAATCCCGCGGTACACCAGTGCCGTATCCGCGAACCCAGGCCCCGCATCGCGCCAGTCGCCGGATTCAGAATATCGACCCTCCTGACGGACGCCGCTCAGGGCGCATCGGATGAAACTCCTGTCATTGTCGCAGATGCACTCGTTCCTGTTGGTGTCCCTTTCTCTGGGAGTCAGCACGCAGGCGCCGGCATTCTCGAGCATAGGGATGAGGAAAGGAATCACGTAACTCTGGGTGTACATATCCTCCACGGTGCCGAAGTTGGGCGAACGCTGCCATTCCCAACGTCGCGTAGATGTCTCGTAGTAACGCCCGTGGCTCTGCCACAGGGAAATGTGCCGCCCGCTCAGGCCTTTCCCGAAGACGGGGGCTCCTGTTTCCTCAACAAGGGGAGTTGTCCCTCTGTACGGGTCCGAAGTCCTGAATTGGAAATCTGACGGCCGGCCGTCGTTTCCGAGTTCGCCGGTGACAAGTTCTTCGATATTCACGTTGCCGCACAGGATTCTGCCCGGCTTGTATTTTTTCCAGCATTCAGGCCAGAGTCCGGCAATTTCGGAACGCAGCCAGCTGATGTCTTCGGCCTTCCAGGGAAAATCGGACAGGGTTTCGCTGAAACTCAGGTCAAGCCTGCCGGAACGTTTCCTGACGCTTTCAAGGCTGAATGCTGACTTGATAGAGGTCCGCTCCGAAACGGCATCGCTCAGCTCTGAGGCGGCCTCCTTGAAATCAGATGCGGACTGCGCCGCTGCCACCGCTGACAGCAACAGGGCCGAAGCGGCAAGATATACGGTTTTCCTTTTCATAAGGTATCAGTGTTTGCGTTTGTGACTTTTCCTGCGCCTGATTTTGCCGGCCCTGTGCCTGGCGTTGTCCTTCAGGTCGGCTATGAATACCAGAAGGCAGCTGATGCCTATGGACAGGATGTCCGCTCTCATATCGGTATAATCGGCGGTGCGGTAAGGCAGGAAGCGCTGGATGTATTCCGTAGCGCCGGCCACTGTGAATCCCAATATGAAAGTTGCGATTATGAACAGTACGCTGCTCCCGGTGTTGTATTTCGTCTTGTCGTAGGAAAGGTAGGCGAGGATAGGGAAGGGGAAGAAGAGCGCGAAGTGGACCAGTTTGTCGGAGTGTATGCCCCAGATTATGCGGGGGAACCTGGACAGGTCCCGGAAATGATAGATGCAAATCCAGACAACCGCGGCTATGTACAGAAGGAACAGTATCCTTTTCAGCAACACCTTCTTGTTCATTTTCCTACAGACTTTGCATATCGTTCAGTTTCCGGTAATATCCTCCGAGCTTCAGGAGCTCTTCGTGCCGGCCTCTCTCCACTATCCGGCCCTCGTCCATCACGATTATTTCGTCGGCTTCCTTGATTGTGCTGAGACGGTGGGCGATTGCTATCGTGGTCCTGCTCTCCATAAGCCTGTCGAGCGCCTCCTGAACGCTGCGTTCGGACTCGGTGTCCAATGCCGCGGTGGCCTCGTCCAGAATGAGGATGGGAGGATTCTTCAGTATGGCCCTGGCTATGCTGATGCGCTGTCTCTGGCCTCCGGAAAGCTTGACTCCGCGGTCTCCTATGTTGGAATCGTATCCTCCTTCCTTCTCCATTATGAAGTCGTGCGCGTTGGCAATTCTTGCCGCCGCCTCCACCTGCTCTCTGGTGGCGCCTTCAACTCCGAAGGCAATGTTGTTGAAAATGGTGTCGTTGAAGAGGATGGGCTCCTGGTTGACATTTCCCATCAGGGAGCGCAGGCTGCTCAGGCTCAAGTCCCTGATGTCGGTGCCGTCTATGCTGATGCTGCCTTCGCTGACATCGTAGAATCGTGGAATCAGGTCAACCAGGGTGGTTTTCCCCGCGCCTGATGCTCCGACTATGGCGATGGTCTTTCCCTTGGGTATTTCAAGGTCGATGCCCTCGAGAATCCTGCGCCCGTTGTCATAGGAGAATCCCACTCCGCTCAGTCGGATGGATTCCCTGAATTCCCTGATTTCCACTGCGCCGGCCTTCTGCCTGATGGGGTTCTCGGCATCGAGAACGGCATTGATTCTGTCCATCGAGGCCAGTCCCTTGGGAATGCCGTACGCCGCCTTCGCCAGGTCCTTGATGGGTTGGATGACACTGTAAAGTATGGCTATGTACGCCATGAACGCAGGCGCGTCGATGACCGATTTCTCGCCCAGTATGAGCATACCTCCGAACCACATCACCACGGCTATCATCGCGCTGGCCATAAACTCGCTCACGGGATGGGCGCTGGCCTGGCGTATGGCGACCCTGTTGCTTTTTCTCCTCATCTTGTCCGTGACTTCCTCGAACCGTGAGTTCATCTTCCTCTCCGCAAGGAAAGCCTTGATGACCCTGAGCCCTCCGAGAGTCTCGTCAACCTGGCTCATTGTGTCCGACCAGTAGCGTTGGGCTTCCCTGGATTCGGCCTTGAGTTTGCGTCCGATGGCGGAAAGGCCCGCGATGACTATGGGGGCGAAGACAATGGTGAACAAGGTCAGCTGCCAGCTCATCCTGAACAGGACGAACATATAGACGGCTATGAGGATGGGGTTCTTGACAAGCATTTCAAGCGCGCTCGTGATGGAAGTTTCCACTTCCTGCACGTCTCCGCTCATCCTGGCCATTATGTCACCCTTCCGCTCCTGGGAGAAGAATCCTATGGGGAGCCCGAGAATCTTTCCGTAAATCCGAGTCCTGAGGTCGCGGACTATGCCCGTGCGGATGGGCACCATAACCGCCGAGGAGCCGAAGTAGAAGGATGTCTTGACGAAAACTATGGCGCAGAACACGAGGCAGAGGGCCAGAAGGACCTTTCCGGCGCCCCACAGCCCGACGTACTCCGACACGAAGTAGTAGATGTTCCCGCTTATTTCATTGAAAGGCATTCCCGCGTGCCAGGGAGTGAAAGAATAACTCACGCTCTCCACGTTGAAGAGAATCTTCAGGATGGGAATCAGCAGCGAGAAGGAGAAAACGTTGGACACCGCCGCCAGCAGATTCAACACAACGGACCAGACAAGATACTTGGAGTATGGGCCTACATAACGGACCAGTATTTTCCAGAAAGCTTTCACAATCTACAAAGATAATGAAAAAAGCTCAGATGCGCTCTCTCTGGGCAGGGCGGTGAGCAAGGTTCCTTCCGGGACTGCGGGCGATGAGGCCTGAAGAGCCAGTTCGGGGGTGTTGTTGTGCTCGCTGAGGTGGCAGAGGAATATGTGCCTGAGCCCTTCGTGGGAGAATCTTCCTATTGCATCCGCGCACTCGGGGTTGCTCAGGTGCCCGTGCCCGTTCCTGATTCTCTGTTGGAGTTCGACAGGGTAGGGACCGTTCTTCAACATATCGGGGTCGTAGTTGGATTCGATGACCACGGCGTCGGCCTGCCCGGCGAAGGAAAGCCCTTCGGGGGTCATCCGCCCTATGTCCGTCATAAGAACGAATTTGAATTCATCCAGCATAATGGCGTAGCCCACTGTCTGGGTGGCATCGTGGGGCACCTGGAAAAAGCGGGCGCGGATTCTTCCGGGAACGATGTCGTTCCAACCCGTGGAGAGTTCCTTGCGGTACGGCTCTATATGCCCGGACGTCATAGTGTGCCTGCTCAAAGCGTTGTGAAGGGTGGGGGTTGTCCATACCGGCCAGCGCAGATGCTTGCAATAGGAACCCAGGGAGCGGATGTGGTCCATATGGTCGTGAGTCACGAGAATCGCCCTGACCTCGGCGGCGCTGAGTCCGTTGAAGGCCAGTTCCTTCCTGAGCCTCCTGGGGCTGACCCCGGCATCTATCAGGATGGGAATCCGGCTGCCGTCCGGGTCTTTCAGGCACAGATAGTAGCAGTTTCCGCAACTGCCGCTGCTGAGGCTCTTGAAAAGTATCTCACTCATCTGACTTGCAGTATTTCGAAATCATTCCGTATGCATCCTTCACACCCAGTTCCCCGGCCTTGGAGAAGTCCATGCAACCTTTTTCCTTGTCCTGCACGAGAATCTGGACCAGGCCCCTGTTGAAATAGGCGTCCCCCATTTCGGGATACAGGGCGACGGCCTTGCCGTAACTTTCTATTGCCTCTACGGGCTTGCCGGACAGGCAGAAGAGGTTGCCTATGTCAAAGTGAAGGAAGGGGAGTTGCGGAAGAATGGAAATGGCCTCCTGGAGGTCCCCGATGGCCTCGGAATAATCGAAGTTGTTGGTTATCTGGTCCTTGACCCTGGTTCTGGCCACTCCCTTGTCATCCATGTTCAGGGTTGCGACGTTGTTCTGGATGTTGGATATGAATTCCAGCATCTCCGCCCGGAGAACGGCCCTGTTGAGAAGGTAGAAGGCCTTGTAGAAGTGGGCGTACCTGTCTTTCTCCTTCTGGTCGGAAGCCTTCCGCACCGCCTGGTTGAAATTTTCCAGGGCGCGGTTGAACTGCTTGTCCTGAATGTCGTTGAGCCCTTTCAGAAAATGCCGTTGAGCTTCTGTGAGGGCCGATTTTCCGGCGCCTGACGAACTGTCCCCGGCCAGGATGTATTCCAGACTGTGCTTCAGGCCAAGCCCGGGTTCCGATTCTGCGTTGGATATCTTGAGAGGCAGGGGGGAGACGTTCTGGAAATGCTCTACGAGCAGGTTCTCGTATCCGCTGGCAAGTGTGTTGGCGGCCTCGTCCTCTCCAAGGACGAACTTGTACAGGGGACGGAGCCTGACGTCTATGTCACGGTTCTGGAGAAGTTCGTCATTGAAATCCTTCTTGGCGAAATCGCCGTCCAGCGCCAGGAGGGCGTTGTACTTCTTCGTGGTGTCGGCGTAACTTCCCGGATTCTTCTCGTTGTTCCTGTGATATTCGGAAATCTTCCGCTTGGCGGTGTTGTAGTCCGATTTGGATGCGGAGTTCCTGCCGAGCCTCAGTTCCGCCATCGACCTTCCCATATAGGCGTTCGCGAAGTCGGGATACAGGGCTATGGCTTCCGAGTAGTCCTCCACCGCATCCTGATAATTGCCGAGTTCCATATGGACAGCCGCCCTGTTGTAGTGCGCGAGCACGTTGTCGGGGTTGATTCTGATTACCCTGTCAAGGTCTGAAAGCGCCGCTTCGAAATCTCCCACCCTGGCGCTCAGCAGAGCCCTGTTGTACAGGGTGAGCGCGTTCCCGGGCTCGACTTCCAGGACTTTGTTGAAATCCGCCATCGCGGCGTTGTAATTCTGCTGCTCGTGGTACATTATGGCCCGGGTGAAGTACGCCATCGTGCTCTCCGGGTCCCTTTCTATGGCGCTGTCCATATCCTTGACGGCCTTGTCGTATTCCAGTCTGGCCGCGTGGATTCTGCCCCGCCTGATGTAGCCTTCAGGGTCCTTGGGATTCAGCTTGATGGCCTTGTTGTAGTCGTTTATGGCGTTGAGGGTGTCTTTCAGAAACAGTTTTGTGGCTCCGCGGTTCAGGTACGCGGAAGCGTCGGACTTCTCCCTGCTGATGTAGAAGTCGAAGTCTCTGAGGGCTTCGTCGAATTTTTGCGCCAGGAAATTGGTGACGCCCCGGCTGTAGTAGATTCCTATGTTGCCCGGGCGCAGTTCTATGGCCTTCTCAAGGTCCTCCAGGGCCTTGTCATATTGTCCCACCCGGCTCTCGCTTATGGCCCGGAAGTGATATCCGTTGGTGAAGATGGGATTCAGGCGCACGGAACTGTCGAAATCGGTAAGGGCCCCGCGGATGTCCCCGAGGTTGTATTTTGCGATTCCCCTGTAGAAATAGTTCCAGTAATCGGTGCTGTCGAGCCTTTCCAGAACGTTGAAATGCCGGATTGCCTCAGCATATTTGCCTTCCTGAAGGGCCATCGTGCCGCGAAGTGAAAAGACGTCCTTGTCCCATTGGGCGGAACACAGGATTGGGAAGAGCAGGAGCGCGGTCAGTATTGCGGACGTCTTTTTCATATTTTTGCTATCTTTGCAAAGATAACATCTTTCGTGCCCGAAAAGTGAATTTTTTAAGAAAAATCTGCCTTTTTGTCCTGCCTGCGGCGTTTGTCTGTCTCACGGCGGCCGGCGCGCCCTTCGTTGAAACACAGGAAAGTCTCCTTTCCCTTGAACGGGAACTCCGGGAGGAGGTGGAACATCTGTGCGGCGAGTCGCAAAAGGGCAGGGGATTCGGACAGAAGGAGAAGAACATCTGCACGGCGTACCTTGAAAGCCGTTTCGGAAAAGCGGGCCTCAGGCCTTTGGGAGATGGATTCGTCCACACTTTCCTCTGCCGGGGCGTGCCCGGAAGGAACGTCGTCGGAATACGGGAGGGGAAGTCTGCCGGAAAATATGTGCTCGTCACCACTTACTATGACGGACCGGGCGAATTTATGGGCAAGGTCTATCCCGGGGCGGACAGCAATGCGTCCGGAGTCGCGGCCCTGCTGTATCTTGCCGAAACCCTTAATTCGGAGGGCGCATCCGTGATTTTCATCTGTTTCGACGCCCGTAACCAGAGTATGGCCGGCTCGCAGGCCTTTTGGGATGAACTCAGCGGCGGAAAACTCGTCACTCCGTCGGGGAGGGTGGTCAGACCGTCCCAGATAAGGATTATGTCCAATATGGACATTATGGGAAGCACGCTTTCGCCGGTACATCCCCGATGGCCCAACTTCGTGATTGCAATGTCCTCCGAGTCGGAGTTCTACAATATCCGACTGAGCAACAGCAAGCATCTGCTGGGGCTCAGGGTGGAACCGGACTACTACGGCAGCAGGAAATTCACCGAGGTGTTCTTCCGTAAGGTGGGTGACCAGAAGGTATTCCTGTCCCACGGGGTTCCCTGCGTAGTCTGGACCTCCGGAATCACTTTCAACACCAACAAGCCGGAGGACCTTCCGGATACTCTGGATTACCCTATCTTCGCCAAAAGGACGTTCCTGATACGGTGCTGGCTGGAAGAGTGGGTTTTGAGTTAGAAATTCAATTCAATCATCAATATCAAAGAGTTATGAAAAAAATGTTTACAAGAATTCTCGTGATTGCCGTAAGCTGTGCAATTGCGGTTGCGTGCGCGCAGAACTCCGAAAAGAAACAGTGTGAAACCCAGTGCGACGGCACAAAGGCCGAGCAGTGTGACGGATGCCAGAAGGGTGAATGCCAGAAGGGTGAATGCCAGAAAGGTGAGTGCCAGAAAGGCGAATGCCAGAAGGGTGAGTGCCAGCAGGGCGAATGCCACAAGGGCGAGTGCCAGAAAGGCGAGTGCCAGAAAGGTGAGTGCCAGAAGGGCGAATGCCAGAAAGGTGAGTGCCACAAGGGTGAATGCCAGAAGGGCGAGTGCCAGCAGGGCGAATGCCAGAAATAGTAGGGTAGCTCAACAAAAAATGAGGGGATGACTTTTGAGGTCATCCCCTTTTATTTTGCAGTGCCGCCCGGCATACGGAGTCTCTATCTGGAAGTCTTGCGGAATTCCCTGTTCCCGAGAAGCCTCCTGAGCATAAGGGGTTCGTTGGTGGTGATGGCGTCAACCCCGAGCTGAATCATATCCGTTGCGGTCTGCTCGTCATTTACAGTCCATACGTTGACGGACATCCCCCGCTGGTGAGCCGCGGCCACGAACTCCGGCCAGAGACGGAAATCCGGGTGCTCATAGTCTATGCCGTTGATTTTCTCCTGCGCCAGGACTGCGGGTGACACCTTTCCGCTCAGGTACTGGTTGACGAACCGGGGGTGCTCCCTGGCGATTTTTTGGCAGATATGCCGGCTGAACGATATGAATATCACGCGGTCGGGGTCGTACAGACCGTATTTTCTGAGCAGGGCCACCGCCCCGTTCACCATCTTGTCCTCCCTCTCGTGATTCTTCTGAATCTTGAATTCGATGACGGCCACCGTGGTGCGGCACCCGGCAACCTGACGGAGATATTGTTCGAAGGTGGGGTGTTTCTCTCCATTGGGCAGAAGGTCGTTGTCGAAGTCCGAATATCTGTGGTCCCAGATGAGTTTTCCGTTTATGTCATCGTCGTGGTTGAGAATTATGACATCGTCCGATGTGATGTGAATGTCACATTCGGAGCCCCAGAATCCGAAGTCCTGGGCCGCTTTCAGGGATGCGATGGAATTCTGGCTCCCGCCTCCTTCCGGGCAGTTCCAGAACCCGCGGTGTGCCACCACCGCCGTCTTTCCTTTCTGGTTTATGTCAGGAAAATTGCCGCTGACGCCTTGAACTGATTTTTTGCCTGTTCCGCAGGATGAAACTGCGAGTATCGCCGCCGCGATTGCCAGAACTTCCGAAATCTTTTTCATATATTGACGTTTTGTTCGTTGACTTCTTTATCGGAATCCAAATATAAGTATTAAATTTGTAAGTATATTTATTTTTCAAGCTTGACAATGACTGGAAATATGGTAAATCTTAATCTCGAAGGTTGCGCTCCCTTCATTGAAAAATCCGTCCTGGACGAATATCTGAAGCGGGCCCTGGAAGCCCGCAAAACCCTTCTGGGACGCAAGGGCGCAGGAAGTGAATTTACGGGCTGGCTCACTCTTCCCGACGACGTGAGCGAGGAAACCGTTTCCGGCATAGAGAATATCCGCCGCGAGTGGAAAGCCAAGGGCGTGAACCTTGTGACGGTAATCGGAATCGGAGGGTCCTACCTCGGAGCCAAGTGCGCCGTGTCGGCCCTGAGTCACCAGTACATACAGAATCCCGATGCTCCCAGGATTGTTTTCACCGGAAACAGCCTGAGCGAGGAATGCATTGCGGAGATGCTCGACCTTGTGGATTGCAGCAATACCGCGTGCGTGGTCATCTCAAAGTCCGGCACGACCACCGAACCGGCTGTGGCGTTCAGGCTGGTCAAGTCCGCCCTCGAGCGCAAGTACGGAAAGGCGGAAGCCGCGCAGAGAATAGTGGCGGTCACCGATGCGGCGAAAGGGGCGCTCAAGACGCTTTCCACCCAGGAGGGATATCGCAGTTATGTGGTTCCTGACAATGTCGGGGGAAGATTTTCAGTTCTCACTCCGGTAGGACTGATTCCCATAGCGCTGGCCGGCTACGACATTCGGGCGATGCTTGAAGGCGCAGCCCTGCAGCGCAGGGAAATCCTGGAATCCGAGGGCGCTGACAGCGCCACTCTCTATGCGGCGGCCCGCAACCTCCTGTACAGGGAGTTGGGTAAGAAGAATGAGATTCTGGTAAGTTTCAACCCCAAGCTCAGGTTCCTCTCGGAGTGGTGGAAACAACTTTTCGGAGAGTCTGAAGGAAAGGACGGCAAGGGAATCTTCCCCGCATCCCTTGTGTGCACGGCGGACCTCCATTCTATGGGACAGTACGTGCAGGACGGGGAGAGGCATATCTTCGAGAGCGTCCTCAACGTAAAGAATTCAAACAGGGAGGTCCGGATAGAGAAAGACCCCCAGGACCTCGACCAGCTCAACTACCTTGCTGGAAAGAGGGTGGAGCATCTCAACGAGATGGCGCGCAGGGGAACGGCGATGGCGCACATCGACGGCGGCGTGCCTCAGATTGAAATCATCTTCGAGCGCATAGACGAGAAAAACCTCGGCGCGGTGTTCTATTTCTTTGAGTTCGCCTGCGGCGTAAGCGCCTATATGCTCGGTGTGAATCCATTCAACCAGCCCGGCGTGGAAGCCTACAAGAAGAATATGTTCATGCTTCTGGAAAAGCCCGGCTACACAAAGTAGGACATTATGCAGGCAGTCTGGACAATACTCCTTCTGATAGTGTCGAACGTCTTCATGACCTTCGCCTGGTACGGCCAGCTGAAACTCGCCGACGTTGTGCCTTCGTCCAGGGACTGGCCTCTGGCGCTGATAATCCTGATGTCCTGGGGCGTCGCCCTGTTCGAATATTCGTTTATGATTCCGGCAAACAGGTACGGGTCCAGCATCAACGGAGGCCCGTTCAGCCTCGTGCAGCTCAAGGTCATTCAGGAGGTCGTCTCGCTCACCGTGTTCAGCGTAATCTGCATCACGGTGTTCAAGACCGAGAGTTTTCACTGGAATCACGTTGTGTCGCTGCTCTTCCTTGTTGCGGCGGTGTTTTTTGCATTCATAAAATACTGACAGATGAAACGTACATTTATCCTTACGGCCGCGTTGTTTGCGTGCGCTGCCACAATGTCGGCACAGAACGATTTCGGAATGTTCAAGTCGGAGGCCTCCGCCGGGGGCAACGTGCTTTTCTCGCCGGAGAGCGTCCGCGGCGTGCTTGCAATGACCGCAAATGGAGCGAAAGGCCGGACCAATGCCGAGATTCTTGGCGGAATAGGCTACGGGGGGTTGTCGCAGTGCAAGGTGAACCGAATCAACAGAAAGTTCATAAAAGAGATTTCTGCCCTGGACCCCAAGGTGAAGGTGGTCAGCGCAAACGCTTTGTGGAAACCCGCGGACCTGCGCCTTCGCTGCTGTTTCAGGTACAAGGCCCGGAAATTCTTCGACGCGGTCACCGGCCCGCTCGAACTCGAGGCCATCAACTCCTGGTGTGACGAAAAGACCGGACATCTCATTCCCGAAATAATACAGCAGCTCAACGGAAACGAGCGGCTTGTCCTGACAAACGCATTGTATTTCAAGGGAATATGGTCTGACACCTTTGAGAAGGATTTGACTACGGACGCCACTTTCCACAATTTCTGCGGAAAGGATGCCAAGGTTCCCACGATGCACAAGGAAAGCAGTCTTATGTACGCTGACTGCGGGGACTTCGCAATAGCCAGTCTTCCTTACGGCAACGGCTCGTTCTGTATGGACATCATCCTGCCCGCGGAGGGGAGGAGCGTGAGGGATGTGCTGAATTCCCTGGACGACGAAAAATGGAAGGAATGCCTTTCGAATATGGGTATGGAGCGCGTGAGAATGTCTCTTCCCAAGTTCGAACTGTCCTACGGCAACAATCTGAACAGGACCCTTCAGGAACAGGGTATCAACCTGGCGTTCTCTCCGGCGGCGGATTTCTCCGCCTTGAGCCGCGAACCGCTCCGGATTTCCGACGTCATCCAGAAAGTCTATGTGAAAGTGGATGAGGACGGCACCGAGGCCGCCGCAGTGACCGCGGTGATGATGACAAAAGCCATCGGTCCCACGCATTCCATTGTTTTCAACGTCGACAGGCCCTTCCTGTTCGTGATTCGCAGGACAGGGGCCGACGGAGCCCTCTTTATGGGAAAAGTCGAGGAACTTTGACGCCTGCCCCGGTTTATGTATTCGTTCATAATCAGTCTGGCGGCCCTCGCGCTCGGGTATCTCATCTTCGGGAGATACGTCGAGAAGGTGTTCAGGCCCAACCGTTCGGCAATAACGCCCGCCTATTCCAGGAAAGACGGAATAGACTATGTCCCTATGCCGTCCTGGAAGGTCTATATGATTCAGTTCCTGAACATCGCGGGAACCGGACCTATATTCGGAGCCATAATGGGCGCGCAGTTCGGACCTTCCTGCTATGTGTGGATAGTGATGGGCTGCCTGTTCGCGGGCGCCGTCCACGACTATTTCTGCGGTATGCTCTCAATCCGCAACGGAGGAGCCGGCCTTCCCGACATAGTTGGAAAGTATCTGGGAAGCCGGACAAGGATAGCGGTCCTCGTGCTGTCGATTGTCCTTCTGCTGCTTGTGGGCACCGTGTTCGTTTACAGCCCGGCTATGATTCTGGGGCAGGCCGTCCCCCTTTCTGACACCGGCTGGGCATCCGTTATGATTTGGGTGGCGATAGTGTTCGGATACTATATTCTGGCGACGCTTCTTCCCGTGGATAAAATCATAGGGAAAATCTACCCCCTGTTCGCGTTTGCGTTGCTGTTTATGGCTCTGTCGCTCGGAGTGTGCCTCTTTGTCAAATGGCCCTCCCTTCCGGAGATATGGGACGGGACAGGGAATATGCGTACCGGCCTGGGACTTGATTTCCAGCCCATCTTTCCCTGCCTCTTCGTAACCGTGGCCTGCGGCGCGATAAGCGGGTTTCACGCAACCCAAAGCCCCATTATGGCGAGATGCGCGGAGAACGAGAACAAGGGCCGCCAGATATTTTTCGGCTCGATGGTGACTGAGGGAGCTGTGGCTCTCATCTGGGCGGCGATATCCTCTTACTTTTTCTTCGGGGGCGGAAAAGAGGCCCTGGGAGTCGTTACCGGACAGGCCCCCGAGGTAGTCGCAGGCATATCGAAGGCCTGGCTGGGCGTTGCCGGCGGAATTATGTCCATACTGGGAATCGTCGCGGCCCCAATCACGAGCGGGGACACGGCGTTCCGCAGCGCCCGTCTGATAATAGCCGACTTCCTGCACCTCAATCAGCAGAAGAAGGTCAACAGGCTCGTAGTCGCCATCCCCATCTTTGCGGCCGTGTCACTGCTGCTCTGGTACAACATAAAGGATGAACAGGGATTCAACACCATCTGGAGATACTTCGGATGGGCGAACCAGACCCTCGCGTGCTTTATGCTCTGGGCGGCCACGGCATACCTGACCCACAGGGAACGCCACCGTCTCAAGCGTTACCACCTGATGACACTCATCCCGGCCTGCTTCATGACTTCGGTCTGCGTAACATACATCTGTGTGGACAAGATAGGATTCCACCTCCCGGCTTCCGTCATACCCTGGATTGGCACGCTGTCATTCGTGGCGGCCCTTGCAGCCTACTACGTCATCCGCGGACGCTGGGAAAAACAAGGCAAATAACCAATACGAAACGATATGAAATCACTTGCAATCTATCTCTTGCTAAGCCTCAACTTCTTTGCTTTCGGCCAGGTGGAGGCGCCTGACGGAAACGAATGGAAAGACCCTCAGAGACCTTCACTCAACAAGGAACTTCCGCGCAACTGGCTCTCCTCC
>JAKSKF010000030.1 GCA_024401825.1 Bacteroidales bacterium | reverse complement strand
CCTCCTTCTTCTCAGGCTCGAGCATACCCTCGATACCGTCCTTGACCTCGTTGATGGCGTCATAGATGATGGAGTACAGCCTGATTTCTATGCCCTCACGGTCCGCCGCCTTGCGGGCTTCCACCGTAGGACGGACGTTGAAACCGATGATTACGGCATCTGAAGCTTCGGCAAGCAGGACGTCAGACTCGGACACGCCGCCCACGGCCTTGTGGATGACATTGACCTTGACCTCTTCCGTAGAGAGCTTGATGAGGGAATCAGACAGCGCCTCTACTGAGCCGTCCACATCGCCCTTGACAATGACGTTGAGTTCCTTGAAATTGCCTATTGCGATTCTGCGGCCGATTTCCTCGAGGGTCATATGCTTCTGGGTCTTGATGCCCTGGATACGGAGCAGCTGCTCCCTCTTGGTGGCTATGCTCTTTGCCTCGCGCTCGTCAGACATCGCATTGAACTTCTCGCCGGCGGCGGGCGCTCCGTTGAGTCCGAGTATGGATACAGGAGTCGAGGGGCCTGCGGACTGGACTTTCTGCCCGCGTTCATTGAACATGGACTTCACTCTCCCGTAGAAACTGCCGCACAGGACGACGTCCCCCTGATGAAGGGTTCCCTCCTGCACCAGCACAGTGGCGAGGAATCCCCTTCCCTTGTCCAGGGAAGACTCCACAACCGCTCCGAGAGCAAGTTTGTTGGGGTTGGCCTTGAGTTCCAGCAAGTCGGTCTCCAGCAGGACCTTCTCAAGAAGTTTGTCCACGTTGAGTCCCTTCTTCGCCGAAATTTCCTGACACTGGTACTTGCCGCCCCAGTCCTCCACCAGAATATTCATTTCGGAAAGCTGGCGGCGGATTGTTTCCGGATTGGCTCCATCCTTGTCTATTTTGTTGATTGCAAACACCATAGGAACCCCGGCAGCCTGCGCGTGGTTGATTGCCTCAACGGTCTGGGGCATCACGGCGTCGTCGGCGGCGACTATGATGATGGCGAGGTCGGTGAGTTGGGCGCCGCGGGCACGCATAGCCGTGAAGGCCTCGTGTCCGGGTGTGTCCAGGAAGGTGATGCGGCGTCCGTCAGGCAACTTGACGTTGTACGCGCCGATGTGCTGCGTGATGCCTCCGGCCTCACCCGCGATGACGTTTGTCTTGCGTATATTGTCCAGCAGGGATGTCTTGCCGTGGTCGACGTGACCCATAACCGTGATGATGGGAGGTCTGGGTTCAAGGTCCTCGGGCTTGTCAACCTGCTGTTCCGACTGAATCTCATCCTGAAGTTCGACGCCCACGAATTCCACCTTGTAGCCGAATTCCTCGGCAACCAGCACTATGGTCTCCGCGTCCAGTCTCTGATTTATGGAAACCATAAGTCCCAGGGTCATGCAGGCGCCGATTATCTTGTTGACGGAGATGTTCATCAGGGTTGCGAGGTCGTTGGCAGTGACGAACTCGGTAACCTTCAACGTTGTCTTCTCCGCGGCAATCTGCTCCATTTCCTCCTGGGTCTTCGCGGCGGCGGCCTCCCGTTTTTCCTTGCGGTACTTGGCGCCGAAGTTGGACTTCTTGCCCTCGTTCATACGGGCGTAAGTCTCCTTTACCTGCTTCTGGATTTCCTTTTGCATCTCTTCCTGCTCGGCCTCCGTGAGGACTGTCTTGAAACGGTCCCTGCGACGGCCACCCTTTCCGGAAGCGGCCTGGTTCTGGACGGCATTGTTCTTCTTGGGACGGTCGTGAACCTCGACCTTGGTCACGTCAACCTTCTGGGTCCCCTTGTTGATGCGTTCGTGTTTTCTGGCAGGTTTCTTCTCAAACTGCGACAGGTCTATCTTGCCGACCACCTTGAGCTGGCTCTTGCTTCCGGCGGGACTGCTTTCCGCGGGAGCGGACTCTTCCGGTTCCGCATTCTTCTCCGGTTCAGCGGCCTGTTCGGGCTCAGGGGTCTGCGGCACGGATTCAGGTTCGCTCTCAGGCTCCTCGCTCCGCAATTCCACCGCCTCGGGTTCCGGCTCGGGCTCTTCGTCCAGGGTCTGAGCCTGCTGTTCCGGCTCCTGCTGGGGCTCCGGTTCCGGTTCGGGCTGGGGTTCCGGTTCGGGTGTTTCCTTCACCTCGGCAACTTCTTTCTTGGAATTGATGAAAGTGTTGCTCTTGATGACTGTCATACTCTCCGGCTCCTCATCGGGCAAATCCTCCTCTTTCGGCTTCTTGCCCGTTTTCTCGAGAATGTCATTCATCTTGATGTCCACCTTTTCGGCGGCGTTCTTCATCTCGAGGTCCTTGCCAAACTGCTTTGCCACCGCCGCCATATACTCGTCCGAAACCTTGGCGTTGGGGTTGGCTTCAACGTCGGCGCCCTGCGCGACCAGGAAATCCACGAGGTCCTGCAGTCCGATGTTGTATTGCCTGATAATTTTGTTTAATCTGATTTCTGCCATATATTATCTCACTAATCTTCAAATTCAGCCCTGAGAATTTCCAGTATCTCGGCCACCGTCTCGTCTTCAAGGTCCGCCCTGCGCGCAATGTCTTCAGCGCTGATGGCCAGCACGTCACGCGCGGTGTCGCAACCTATGGACTTGAGTTTCTCTATAATCCACTGGTCGATAACGTCGTTGAAATCCTCAATCGCAACGTCATCCTCCTCAGCCTGCTCACCCTTGGAGAACTCGCGCCAGACTTCGATTTCCCTGTCAACCAGCATTCCGGCGAGCCTGATGTTGACTCCTCCGCGTCCGATTCCCTTGCTGACCTCGTCGGGATGCATAAACACCTTGACCTTGTCTTCAGGGTTCTGTCCCATATCGATGGAAGACACCTTCGCCGGGCTCAGCGCGCGCGCAATCATAAGCTGGGGATTGCTCGTCCACTGGATTACGTCTATGTTCTCATTGTGAAGCTCGCGTACTATTCCGCTGATACGGCTTCCCTTGACACCGATGCAGGCTCCGATGGGGTCTATGCGGTCATCGTAGGACTCCACCGCCACCTTGGCCCTGTCGCCGGGCACGCGCACCACTTTCTTGACGGTGATGAGCCCGTCTGCGATTTCGGGTACCTCCTGCTCGAAGAGCTTCTCCAGGAATTCGTTGGAGGTACGGCTCAGAGTGATGTAAGGTGTGGTATTCTTGAGTTCCACGCTCTTGATGATGGCGCGGACCTCGTCGTTCTTCTTGAAACGCTCGCCGTTGATTTGCTCGTTCTTGGGGATGTGCAGTTCGTTGCCGTCCTCGTCAAGAATGAGAATTTCCTTCGTCCAGGTCTGATATACCTCGCCGCGGAACAGTTCTCCCACCTTCTCGGAGTATTTCTTGAAGAGATTTGCCTTCTCCAGGTCCATAATGCGGCCCTGAAGATTCTGACGGATATTGAGGATTCCCCTCCTTCCGAAAGCGGAAAGGGGAAGTTTCTTGGCGTAGCTGTCTCCGACTTCGTAGTCGTCGTCGCCGCTGTCGGCCTTGACCTGTTCCAGAGTCATCTCGGAATTGGGGTTCTCGACTTCCTCCACTATGTCGAAGTTCTGATAAATCTCACAGGTACCCTTGTCCACGTTCACAATCACGTCAAAGTTGTCGGAACTTCCGTAAGTCTTTGAAATCTGTGAAAGGAAAACCTCTTTCAAAACGCCCATCATCACGGGGCGGTCTATGTTCTTCTCTTCCTTGAAATCCTTGAAGGCATCAATGAGAGTGTTCACTTGTTCTTTTTCCATTTGTTTATGTTATTCTTTTATTGTTGACAGAATACGGTCCGCATCTTCGGCGGAAATACCTTTCGAGCCCACGGTAAGGGCATAATCCTCCACGTCACGGTCAAATGCCGCCAGCACTTTCCTGTGTACGTGTTCACAATCTTCCAGAGTGACGTCCCCGTTCTCCTTGTCCAGGGTGACGTCAAACACATTCTCATCGTCGTCGAAATCCAGTTCGGCAACTGCGCAGCCACACTCCGCGGCCGCAGCGTCAAGCACTTTCAGCAAATCGTTCTTTTCCATAACAAAAAATAGAAGCCCGCGGCCTCTATCTCATTCTCTGTTGCAAAGATACATATTATTATTTTAATATGCAAAGTGACTCCGGACCTTCGTTGAACAGGAGGTCCATCACCGAAAGCCCGCCCACAAATCCGAATTTGCCCGAGAACACCTGCCAGTATTCCCTCGGCTTGTAGTCCGACGCCTTCTTGGGGTGGATGACCCTGTCCTCCCCCTCGTATCCGGAAGTCGGCAGGAATTCGGTCTTCAGTCCTATCTTTCCGGCAAAATAATGAATGAGCGACATATCCAGTTCCCACAAAGTGGCCGGACGCTCATCCATAAGGGCGAAGAGAGAATCCCGGTAATACTCGAAAAACGGAGAGTTGTCATAGGCCGAACTGATGGCCCGCTGGGTTTTCCTGACCCAGGGAGTGCTGTAATCCACCCGTATGTCGGTAATCAGGCTCGAACCGTCGTGAATGACAGGGAAACTGAGGTCAAGGGGTCCGTTGGCCGAAAGGATTCTGCACCGGTTGCGCCAGCTCTGCTTGCAATAATGTTCGAAGGCTTCCAGAAAAACGGTCGGGTTCTGCGCGGCAATCGCAAAGAACTCAACCGTAGGAAAATATTCTATGCTGAGAATCACTATTCTATGTTACCCTTGTCGTGCGAGTCGCCGGCACGGACTATTCCGCGCTTGGAGCCGCGCACGAAATCCAGGATAACCTTCTTCTCCACTGAATCCGGGAACCCTGCATCTATGCGGGAAACGGCATCTGAGAAATTGTAGCCGCTGAAATAAATCATTTCATAGATGTCCTTGATGCTGCGGATTGTGTCAGAATCGAAACCGCGCCTTCTCAGGCCGACCAGATTGACTCCTCCATAGACGAGAGGTGTCCGCCCGCAGATGGAATACGGAGGGATGTCCTTGTTCACCGCGCTCTGACCTCCTATCATGGCGTGCGTGCCTATGTGTGTAAACTGATGAACCTTGGTACCCCCTCCGATGATGGCCCAGTCATCGACGTCCGTCTCACCCGCTATCCCGACATAACTGACCAGGATACAATGATTGCCGACGCGGCAGTCGTGGGCCACGTGGCAATATGACATTATGAGCACGTCGTCCCCGATTTTGGTGACGCCCTTGCCGCTTGCCTTCGTCCCCCTGTTTATGGTGGCGCACTCGCGGATGGTGACGCGGTCCCCTATTTCAACGTAAGTGATTTCCCCGTCAAACTTGAGGTCCTGGGGAACCGCTCCGATGACAGCCCCTGGAAAGACGGAGCAGTCCCGTCCCATTTTGACATAGGGATAGATGACAGCGTGGGGGCCGATTTTGGTGTTGTCACCTATCTCGACGTTGTCATTTATGATTGCATAGGGGCCTATCGTCACATTCCTTCCAAGTTTGGCGTTAGGGTTCACGATGGCTGTAGGATGAATTTCGCTCATAGTCAGAATGATTTTTCCGCCGCAGCCCTGGCTGCCTCGGTGTTTATGCCGTGCCCCGGCTTGTAAGCCGAAACCGCGGCATTGAGATATCCGCCCGCAAGGCGCATGTCGCCTATGATGTCCAGCAACTTGTGGCGGGCGCACTCGTTGGGGAAATGAAGTTCAAGATTGTCCAGATAACCGTTCTTCACGGCGACCTCCGAGGTTGTGAAAAGCCTGCGGACCTGCTGGAAGCGTTCCTCCGTGACGGGACGTTCCACCACCACTATGGCATTGTCCAGGTCTCCGCCCTTGACCAGTCCGGCCTGAAGCAGAAACTCGAGTTCGTGGAAGAAGCAGAATGTCCGGCAGGGAGCTATCTGCGAAGCATAATCCACGCTTTCATCCCAATGGGCGTTCTGAATTCCCAACACCTTGGAGTTGAAGTCCACCTCTATGTCTATCGACGGCCTTTCGGCGGGATTGATTTCAATTCTGGCGCCGCTGGCCGGGTCTTCGACCACGACGGGTTCCCTGAGTTCGAGGTAACGGCGCTCGGAGTCCTGTTCCTGAAGTCCGTCTGCAATGATTGCCTCGACATAGGGACGGGCGCTACCGTCCAGAATGGGCATTTCGGAGGCGGAAACCTCTATGAGCGCATTATCCACTCCGAGACCGGTCAGCGCGGAAAGTATATGTTCTATCGTGCCCACCGTCACGTCTCCCAATCCGAGAATCGTGCTGCGGGCGACTGACACCACGTTGGATGCAAGAGCCGCGATTTCCACACCAAGGTCGGAGCGCAGGAAAACGATACCGCTTCCGGTGCCTGCAGGTTTGATGCATACACTCGAAACGAGCCCGGTATGCAGGCTCTTTCCTTCAAAACGATATGATTTTCTAACTGTGCGCTGCTTCATCATTTTTCATAAAGCAGGCAAAGTTAATCATTTTGTTTGAATTTTACGTATGCGCGGAGAAATTGCTTCACGGGAATTGCCGGACTCCCCAGCAAAGACTGGTCAGGACGGCTGACATTTCCGATTATTCCGGCCTGCGCTCCGACAGAAGTGTTGTCCGCAATTGTCAGATGTCCGGCAATGCCCACCTGTCCGGCCAGAATGCAGTTTTTCCCGATTTTAGTGGAGCCCGCTATCCCGCATTGGGCCGCCATTACGGTGTTCTCTCCTATCTGGACGTTATGAGCTATCATACAGAGATTGTCAATCTTGACACCTTTGCCGATTATCGTGGACTCCATCTGGGCGCGGTCGATTGTGGTGTTTGCGCCTATTTCCACATTGTCGCCTATCACCACGTTACCAAGATGTTCTATCTTCTGCCAACTGCCGTCCAGCTGCGGAGCGTTGCCGAACCCGTCGGAACCAATCACCGCATTCTCGTGAATAATGACATTGTCGCCTATCACCATACCGGGGTACAGTCTCACACCGGGGTAGATGACACATTCGCGGCCTATCCTGCAACCGTCCCCCACCGTCACGTTGTTATAAATGACCGTGCCGTCCCCAATCGCGCAGTTCCTGCCTATGCTGCAGAAGTCACCTATCCAGACCTTCTTTCCGAGTTTCGCGCTCCAGGCAATCGAGGAACGTCCCCGGTGAGCCCCGAGTTTGCGGCGTTGACAGGAAACATACTTGAGCAGGTCCGCCACGGCAGTGTATGCGTCTCTAACCCTTACCATCGCAGGTCCCACCGGAGCCGTCGGCTTGAAATCGGCGTTCACCAGCAGAACAGAAGCCCTGCTGGTGTAAACGTATTTTTCATATTTGGGATTGGCGAAAAAACTGACCGTACCCGGTTTTCCGTGTTCTATTCTTGCAAATCCGGTAACCTCCACATTTGAATCGCCCTCGACCTCACCTCCCAGAATCTGCGCTATCTGTCTGGCTGTCAATTTCATATACTTAGAATCTCCATCCGAATGTCATCGCTATGTCGAACATCTTCCTGACCGTCCCGACATTGGGTGACTGAATTGTCTCGTAATATTGTGCGTACGGAGCGAAATTTTCTCCGGGATACATCGCGCACCTGAACGAAAGGTCCGCAAAGAAAGAATTGCCCGAATCAAAGCCGAATCCGGCAGAAACGGTATGCACGTTCCTGGAATTGTCGTGCATCTTCTTTCCCAGCGCCAGGGTTCCGGAGCGATAATCGTTCCACCTTGCCAGGAAATCGTCAGCCCACACCTGCTCGCCTTCGTTGTTTATGTAGTAGAGTTCCGGACTGGTTCGGAACATATACCCGGCACGGAGGGCGAGCGCGGGGGTCAGTCTCAACTCAAGTCCGGCCCTGAGCTGATGTGAAAGCCCGCAGAACCGCCTCATACAGTCGTTGATATCCTCGAAGGTGTCCTTGAGCAGAGTCCTGTCGTATCCCACCTCCCTGTAATTCATCACGCTGAAATCCGTCAGTTCATAGTCGATGCTGAGCAGGCCGGAGGCGCCGAACACATAGGCCACGCCGAAAGACGCGTTGTAGGGAGTCTTGAGCCGGTAACGGTAGTTCCCGGTGGGGCTCAGTTCCTCAGCGTCGAACCTGCTGTCGGCAAAAGAGGTGGCGGAGGAATTGCGGTAGGTTTCGGAAATGGTCAGGGACGTGGGGGTCTGAATGGATGCGCCCAGCCTGAAATTTCTGTCGGGCACCCAGATGAAACCGAATTTTCCATAGATTCCGTCTATCTTGGCCGCATAACTGTAGCGGTAAGTGGAATTCAGGAATTTTGTCGTGACGTCTCCTATGGTCTCGTTGTGGAAACCTACAGGAAACTGGTCAGGGTCCCTTGCGGCCTCCACGAAGGTCTCGTCATATGAATAGCGCTGGGCAGGCACACCCAGGTTGAATCCGAAGAAGAAAGTCTCGTCTATGTTGAAACTCACATTGGTCACTATGTCATTCTTGGAGCCCGTGGCCTGGCGCAGAGACGCCTGCCTGAGCGTACCCGGAATGCTTCCGTCTATGTTCTCGGCAACGCCTATGTACGCATTGTCAGTGCCGCTGTACGAAATCATATTGGAATTGTAGGCGGCCAGTTCGTTCCAACCGTAGTTGGAATCATAGTACGGGTTGTTGTAATTCTTGAACACGTTGGGGTCCATCATATTGCCGAAGCCGTCCGAATTCACGTTTGCCTTGGCCGCAAACGCTCCGGAGATGGATGAGAGGCTGTTGTCTCCCGCCACTTCGCTCCTGAAGAGGTGCTGTTGGGAAGTGTTGACCACGAAAGCCAGACTCAATGACCTGAGTCCGGAACGGTTGCCCGTGTTGAAACGGAAGGATATGCCTCCGTTGGGCATAGTGAAACGGGCCTTGGTCGCATCGCTCACGTTCTGAACGCTTTCACCGTAAACAGGGGTGTAGGATGACCTGACCGACGAGATGCTGACTCCGGGGGTCAGAGAGAACTGAGAGTATCCGGCGACGGCGGAACCTGCCGGGTTGATGGCAATGCTTCCGAGGTCACTTCCCAATGCCGTGACAGCGTTGCCCATTGCCTGGGTCCTCGCAGTGCCGTAATAATGATTTTCACTGAACGCTATCGCGTCGTACATCGTCTGCCCGTAGGCTGTGGGAACAAGCGCAAGCAGGGCAGCAGTTATGAGGATAAAATTCTTTTTCATAGCAATTCATAATCCAAGTTAAGATGCAAAGACATCAGATATTGTTGCATTACCTGCGGCCGCCGCTGTGCCCGCCGCCTCCGCTGCGGTATGAGCTGGGCCCTCCGCCGTAACTGCGTGAAGAACTTGAGCCCCCGCCGTAACTGCGTGAAGAGCCGGAACTTCCGCTGTAACTGCGTGAAGAACTTGAACTTCCGCTGTAGCTGCGTGAAGAACTTGAACTTCCGCTGTAACTGCGGGAAGAACTCTGGCTTCCGCCGAGGCTTGACGAGCGTCTGTCAGCGGAACTTGAACGTGTACCGCCGCCCGAACGGGAATAGCCGCCTGAACGTGTCGTGACGGCACTGCGGGAAACGCCGTCATAACTGCGGCCGGACACGGCGCCGCCCCCTGAAACGCTGCCGCCTGTAATCCTGCTCAGGTCGGAGCCGCGGAAAGAGCCGCCGGAATACCTTCCGGAGCCTGCGCCCATCGATATGGCGCCTCTCCTGGAATAGCCGGCCCCGCCCCTGCTTCCACGTTGGGCATAAGCGCTGGAGCGCGAACCGTAATATACGTTCGACCTGTATATTATGGGATACGGGTCATAGTAGCCGGGGCCATACCAGGGACGGTCCCATCTCCACCAGCGGTTCCAGCACCAGTAGTCGTGCCAGCGCCAGAAGTCGAAGGGCTCCCATCCCCACGTCCAACCCCATCCGTAAGGATAGAAAGGGTTGTACCAGGAGGTCCAGGGCCCGTTCCAGAAGAAATTGTAACCACAATAAGGGGCGAGCCAGACAGGTCCGTTGAGGATTATTGTCAGGGACGAGTCGGGTCGCTCTATGATAAAAGGTTCCCCGGCAGATTCCGAGGCCATTTTTATGACAGGTTCAGGTTTATAGTAGATTCCGTCGCTGAATGCGGGGTTGGAGGCAAGTTGGCCGTTGGTGCCGCATGACACTGCCAGCAAGCCGCCAAGCAGTATAAGCAAAACGCTTCTCTTCATAATGGACCTCCTTTCAATAAATAATTTGTATCTTTGTGGCCGCAATTTTTGTGCCGCTTCGGGCAGACCGTGGCACAATGCAATATTAAGAACTAAAATAGAAAAACGCAAGAATATGGCAAAAGAGGTCACTGGCAGAGCAGAAAATTATTCACAGTGGTACAACGATTTGGTAGTCAAGGCGGACCTTGCCGAACAGTCCGCGGTACGCGGCTGTATGGTCATCAAACCCTACGGCTATGCCATCTGGGAGAAGATGCAGAGCATCCTTGACGCAGAATTCAAGAAGACGGGGGTAAAAAACGCATACTTTCCCCTTTTCATCCCCAAGTCTTTCTTCAGCCGTGAAGCCGAACACGTAAGCGGATTCGCAAAGGAGTGCGCCGTGGTCACCCACCACAGGCTGATGAACTCCCCCGACGGGAACGGAGTCATAGTGGACCCTGACGCAAAACTGGAGGAAGAGCTGATTGTCAGGCCTACTTCCGAGACCATAATCTGGAGCGTTTACAAGAATTGGATTAACTCCTGGAGAGACCTCCCCATTCTCTGCAACCAGTGGTGCAATGTGGTGAGGTGGGAAATGCGCACCCGTCCTTTCCTCCGCACGGCGGAATTCCTGTGGCAGGAAGGTCACACCGCGCACGCCACGGGGGAAGAGGCCCTGGCCAAGGCCGAACAGATGGTCCAGGTGTACGCCGACTTCGCCCGCGACGTGATGGCAATGCCCGTAATAGTGGGGCACAAGAGCCCCAACGAGCGTTTTGCCGGCGCCCTCGACACACTTACCATCGAGGCAATGATGCAGGACGGCAAGGCTCTTCAGGCAGGTACGTCCCACTTCCTCGGGCAGAACTTCGCGAAGTCCTTCGATGTCCAATACGCCGACAAGGAAGGGAAACTCCAATATGTCTGGGCATCATCCTGGGGCGTCAGCACAAGACTTATGGGAGCGCTGATTATGGCCCACGGCGATGACAACGGACTTGTCCTTCCTCCCAGGCTCGCGCCCATCCAGGTCGTTATGGTCCCCATCTACAGGACAGACGAGGAACACGGGGCTGTGGTTGAGAAAATGCAGGCCCTGAAATCGGAACTGGAGGCTATGGGACACAGCGTGGAAATCGATGACCGCGACACCCTCCGCCCCGGATTCAAGTTTGCGGAGTGGGAACTCAAGGGTGTTCCCGTGCGCATTGCGATGGGAGCAAGGGACCTTGCCGCAGGCACGGTGGAAATCGCCCGCAGGGACACTCTCACCAAGGAAACGGTATCCCTTGAAGGCATCGGACAGCGTGTTCACTCCCTGCTTGACGAAATTCAGGACAACATTTACAGGAAGGCGCTCCAGATGCGTGACGCGAACATACGCAAGTGCGACTCCTGGGAAGAGTTCAAGACTGAAATCCAGAAGGGCGGCTTCCTTCTCTGCCATTGGGACGGCACCGCGGAAACGGAGCAGGCCATAAAGGACGAGACCAAGGCCACAATCAGGTGCATCCCCATAGACAGCGTAGTCTGCGAGGAAGAAGGAAAGGACATCTATTCCGGCAAGCCTTCCCACAGGAGAGTGGTGTTCGCAATAGCTTACTAAAAGGACAATGATATGAAAAGGACGATGACAATACTCTGCCTGTCGCTGCTGTGCTACGCAGGCTTTGCCCAGGACAACCCGCTGGATGCCGCAAAGGAGGCGGCCAAGGCTGTCGAAAACTACACTCAGAAGGAAGAGGAGCCGGCGCCGGTCCCTTCCTATTGGAAAAACAGTTTCCAGTTCGACCTGGGCCTCAACCAGACCGGGCTGTTCAACTGGGCCGCAGGCGGATACAACACTCTCACCATCAGGACGGCTCTAGACGCGCAGATGAACTATGCCCGGGACCTCACCAACTGGAACAACCGGCTCCAGATGGAATTCGGTTTCCTCTATTCATCAGACAAGCCCTGGCCTTTGTTCCAGACAAGTTCCGACCGGATATATCTCGAGAGCAAGTTCTCCTACCAGACATCCTCCACTTCCAAGTGGAAATATACTGCAGGACTTGACTTCCGTTCCCAGTTCGCGCCGTCATACAAATACAATACACCTGTCGGGGAAGGCGGCAGCGCCATCAAGGACCCCACCGTGGATGACTGGAAAAATGCCCGCGAACTCAAGTCGAGCTTCCTCTCCCCCGCCTATACCAATCTGGCTCTCGGTATCGAGTGGGTGCCGACAAGCTGGCTGGACATCAACATATCGCCGCTGACGGGAGGTTTCACAATAGTGACCGAAGGTACCCTCAGGAATTCTTACGGTATGCCCGAAATCCAGGAGGCGGCCGGGACAGAAGGCAAAATCTATCGTCCCTACGCATTCCAGTTCGGTGCCCAGGTGAAGACCGATATGAAATTCGTCGTCAACAACGTGTTCAAGTTCGAAACCCAGCTGGTACTTTTCACCGACTACCTCCACGAGCCTTATCTCCGCGTGAACTGGGACAACAGGATAGAATGGCAGCTCAGCAGACTGTTCAAGATAGGTGTCAACACCTGGCTCATCTATGACCCCTGGATAAAGACCGAGAAAGCCCACGGAGTCCAGTTCAAGGAAAGCGCGGCAATCAGTTTCACCTACACCTTCGAACCTGTACACAGGCATCGCAGAAAATTATGAAAATCCTGCTTGCAGTAAGCGGAGGCATAGATTCTATGTATATGCTTGACAGAGCTCCGGAGTTGTTCCCCGGGGCTTTGTATTCTGTCGCTCACTGCAATTTCCACCTCAGGGGCGGGGAAAGCGACTCCGACAGGATGTTTGTGGAGAACTGCTGTTCAGGACGCGGGGTGCGTTTCTATGTCAAGGATTTCGACACCTCCACATACGCAAGGGACAAGGGGATAAGCATCGAGATGGCGGCCCGGGAACTGCGTTACGCCTGGTTCTCCGAATTGTGCCGGACAGAAGGTTTCGACGCCGTGGCCGTGGCCCACAACGCCAACGACAACGCCGAGACCCTGATGCTCAACATCCTCAGGGGAACCGGCAGCCGAGGCCTGAGGGGTATGAGCCCGGAAAGGGAAATGAACGGTGTCACGGTTCTTCGTCCTCTGCTTGAAACGAGCCGTGAGTCCATACTCGCCTGGATGAAGGAAAGGGGCGCTCAATGGCGAGAGGACAGCACCAACGCATCTTCCGAATACAAGCGCAACCTGTTGAGGAACAAGGTGTTTCCACTGTTCAAGGAAATCAACCCGTCCTTCCTCCGTACCATCGGGGAGAATATGGGACGATTCCGGCAGGTTGATGACATTGCGCAGGACTATTACCTTGCCGAAACCGCGAGGTGCGTTCTTCCGGACGGAGACGTCGACCTCAAGGAGCTGATGAAGTCCAGGCACTGGGAATACCTGCTTTTCCGGCTGCTCGAGGATAGGGACATAAGCCTCGACAGGTTCGATTCCCTGGTCAAGACCCTGAAATCCGGAAAGTCCCCGGCAGGCAAGCGTTTCGGCCGAGTGGCGGTCTCTTCCGGAAGGATATCCTTCGACAAGGGCGGGACGGCCCGGGAACTGGAAATTGAAACTGTGCCTGCGGACAGTATCGGATGCCTCAGGCAGGTTGACGGAATCCTGATAATGGATGCGGACAAGGTGCCTCTCCCTCTCAGGACAAGACCCTGGAAACCGGGAGACTGGATGGTCCCCCTGGGGATGAAGGGGCGCAAGAAGATATCCGATATGTTCGTGGACCTCAAGTGGTCTGCGCTTCAGAAACGGGACGCAAGAGTCGTGGAGCTGGAAGGCTCACACGTAGCGGCCCTTCTGTGCGAAAGAATCGATGACGGGGTTCGCGTCACCGATTCTTCCGAAAAAGTCCTCAGACTCAAGTTCAAGGGTTGACTCCCCTACCGGAAGGAAATCTCGTATGGGAGCCGGGCCACAGTCTTGGGCTCGGCAAGGTTCTTCAGTCCGGCAAGGATGACGTCTTCATCTTCCCGTCCTCCCGAAATTTGGGACAGTATCTGCTCGAAGGGTGTCTCAGGTGCGGGGTAACCAACTATCTTCCAGGCTGAAAGGTCCTCGTTTCCGGCAACGCGCGCTGCGTAGGCTATTGCATCCTGAAGAGTACCCAATTCGTCCACAAGGCCGATTTCGAGAGCCTGGCTTCCGGTCCATACCCTGCCCTGCGCTATCTCATCCACTTCTGCGGGCTCCATCGACCTGCCGGCTGAAACCATCGAGACGAACTTGTCGTAAACCCGCTCAATAGAGCTCTTCATGAACTCGTATTCCCGCTCGTCGAACGGACGGGTCAGACTGAACATATCGCCGTGCTCGTTGGAATTGACGGGAGTCACGGTCACGTGGGCAACGTCTTTGATTGTCTTGCTGAAGTCAGGAACCATCGCGAACACTCCTATCGAGCCCGTAAGCGTGGTGGGATTGCTGAAAATGTAGTCCGCGTTGTTGGAAATCCAGTATCCTCCGGACGCCGCATAATCACCGTAGGATGCCACTATCGGCTTGTCCGCCTTGAGAAGGTCGAGTTCGGCCTTAATCTTTTCCGATGCCAGGACGCTGCCTCCGGGCGAATTGACCCTCAGGACCACGGCCTTGACGGAGGAATCCGCCCTGACCTTTGCAATTTCGCGGGCGAAACGGTCACCGGCCACCTCCTGCACCGCATCCCCGTCGATTATCTCGCCGTCAGCATAGATTATTGCAATCTTGTCCTTCACGGTCTTTTTCGAGGCCCGGGCGAGCCAGTAGTCCTTCAGACCTATCATCTTGACATCCTTGAAATCCTCCACCACCGCGAGGTCGGCGAGTTTATGCCTGAGCTCCTCCCTTGTCAGGAGTTCGTCCGCCAGTCGGCACTCCAGAAAGTCCTCGGGACCCACGAGCCGGAGTCCGTCGATTGCGGCATTCAACTCTTCCACGCTGATTGAACGGGACTCCGCTATTTCACCGGACAGCGTTTCCCATAGGGAATTGACCATCGAACGGGTCTGGTCCATATTTTCAGGACTCGCCGAATTGCGTGAATACATTTCTCCGGCAGACTTGTATTTTCCGTGACGGATGAGCTGCACGTTTACGCCGAGTTTGTCCAGAAGGTCCTTGAGGAAAGTCAGTCTGGCGCTTATTCCGGTGATGTAGGAAGAGGTGCCGAGATGAGGGGACATATATACCTTGTCGGCGGCGGAAGCCAGATAATAGCTTCCCGTCGAGGGAGACTCGGTGTATGCTATGACCGCCTTGCCGGCAGCGCGGAAGTTTTCCAGGGATTTGCGGAATTCCCTCAAAGTGGAGATTCCGGCCGACGTGCCGTCAACTTTCAGGAACGCGTATTTTATACAGGGGTCCTGGGCTGCCTTTTCCAGCGCCTCGGCGGCATCCAGCAGTCCGAGCTGTTCCGGGGTGTCAATGCTGATGGATGTCCCGATGCTGACAATCCCGCCCGACTCCGCCGTCTGCTCCGTGATACTGAGCCTTGACATATCGATTTTCAGGACGGCATCCTTCGGCACGGAAGGTCTGGCGGTACCGAAACTGGCCACGGAACCGATGACAGAGAAACAGAAGATGGTGCAGATGATGCTTGTAATCAGAACTCCGCAGATTACAGCGAGGGTCATTTTGAGAAAACTTTTCATTTTTGATATTGGCTATTGTTGCAAATGTAGAAATTTTGCTGTCATTTTTTGTAACTTTGTGACGATAAATTTATTCGAATGGCACAAAAACCGTCAATTCCAAAGGGGACAAGAGATTTCGGCCAGCAGGAGATGGCTGAGCGCAACTATATCTTCGACACTGTCCGCAGCGTCTTCGTTTCTCACGGATACGCTCAGATTGAAACCCCTTCGATGGAAAATCTGTCCACTCTTCTGGGCAAATACGGTGACGAGGGAGACAAGCTTCTTTTCAGAATTCTCAACTCGGGGGACGCGTTCGCTCAGGTTGATTTTGACAAGCCTCTGACCGCGCAGGTCTGCGAAAAGGGGCTCAGGTATGACCTCACCGTCCCCTTCGCCCGGTATGTGGTGCAGCATCAGAACGAGATTTCCTTTCCCTTCAAGAGGTTCCAGATACAGCCCGTATGGAGGGCGGACAGGCCCCAGAAGGGGCGCTACCGTGAGTTCTACCAGTGCGACGTTGACGCAATAGGCTCACGTTCACAACTTTGCGAGCTTGAACTTGTACAGATGATAGACGAGGTGTTCGGGAAGTTGGGGCTGAATGTCGTTGTAAAAATAAACAACAGGAAGGTACTGACGGGACTTGCGGAGATTTGCGGCGCAGCCGACAAGGTGGTGGACATCACCGTGGCCATCGACAAGCTGGACAAGGTCGGGCTCGATGCAGTGAAGGCCGAGATGTTGGAAAAAGGATTGAGCGCAGAGGCCGTGGCGAAACTGGAGCCAGTGCTCCTGCTGCAGGGGGACAATGCCGGGAAACTTTCAAAAATGCGCACGCTGATGGAAGGTTCTCCGGCGGGACTTGCGGGTCTGGACGAGCTGGAGGAACTGTTCGGCCTCATCGGGGATGCCGGGGTCGGCGTGGAATGCGAACTTGATTTGTCGCTTGCCCGCGGGCTCAACTATTATACCGGGGCCATCTTCGAGGTGAAGTCTCTGGACTGGGAAATCGGCAGCATAAGCGGCGGAGGCAGATATGACAATCTCACCGGCATCTTCGGACTTCCCGATATGTCCGGCGTGGGGATAAGTTTCGGAGCGGACAGGATATATGATGTACTGAAGGGGCTTGACAAGTTCCCCAAGGGACTCGAAAGTTCAGCCAGGATTCTTTTTGCAAATATGGGAAGGAATGAGACCGCCTATCTTTTCCCCGTCGTGTCGGCTCTGCGCGCAGGCGGGGTCAGCGCCGAAATCTACCCTGACAACTGCAAGCTCAAGAAGCAGTTCGACTATGCGGAGCGCAAGGGAATCCCGTTCCTGAGCATCACCGGAGGCGACGAAATGGCCGCGGGGACCATACAGGTCAAGGACCTTGCGTCCGGAGAGCAGAAAGTCTTCAGCAAAGAAGACGTCCGGGGCATAATTTCCTTCATTTCAGAATAGGAGATTACAGCCAGCGGCGACCGCCGTATGCAGGCAGGGACCAATTAATTTTGCAAATTACATAATTCTGCCTATCTTTGCAGTCCAATATCGCGGGGTAGAGCAGTTGGTAGCTCGTCGGGCTCATAACCCGGAGGTCAGAGGTTCGAGTCCTCTCCCCGCTACTACATTGAAAGCCGGCTATTTAGCTGGCTTTTGTCGTTGTAGCGGGGGCTATCCCTATAATCGAATGGAGGGGCGTACCCCTCCAAGCCTTCCCAGTCGGCGACTTCCCTGTCTTCTATGCCGTAGCCGTAGGTGATGATGCCGATAATGTCCTTTTCATGGCTACTGTGCAAGAAATACGCGCTTTACTGCCTCCAGATAGCCCGT